>CAJBSQ010000398.1 GCA_903958265.1 uncultured Planctomycetaceae bacterium | reverse complement strand
CGGACCGTGAAGAACTGCGCTCCATGGTCGCAGACCGCACCGCCGATTCGCCGCGTTGCCATCCGGCCGCCGACGCCGCGGGATTTGTCGAGCACCAGCACCCGCCGCCCCGCCGCCGCGAGGGCTCCCGCTGCCGAGAGCCCGGCGATTCCGCCGCCGATGACCACGGCATCCCAACACTCGGCCGCCGCAGCCACGTTCATCGGCTGTTTCTCGACCATCACGTGGCCGCGCCCGCCGGCGGAAACAGCATCCGCATCGGCTCGGTCAGGAGCGGCATCCGGCTCGACGCCAGCACCTCGCCGGCCGCACAGCCGGCCATCATGCCGACCGTCTCGGCCATCGATCGCACGCGGGAGTAGATGTGGGCCTTCTCGGGCGGAAACTGCGAGCGATAGCAGGCGATGGCCTCGAGTTTGGCCTCGAGCGTGGCCGCGATGTCCACCACCACCGGCCAGTGGCCGTGCGGCACCTGCGGCACGCCCGCGAACAGGAAGTAGCTGAGCAGCTGCGGCACGGTGTGCACGGGCAGCCCGGCAAAGGCATCGTCCCACTTCGAGAGCCGTGAATAGAACACGGCGGCCTCGGTGATCGCCACGGCCTGCGCGTGGTCGGGCGAGGCGAGCGGCGTTTTGTCGCCGAGGCCGATCACGAGCCTCGGCCGCCAGCGGCGAAAGATCGTCGCGAGGGCAACGCGGATCTCGACGTCGTCGAAGAGCCGACGATTCGTGAATGGGAGCGTCTCGCGGTGGGCCAGGCCGAGCACCTTCGCCGCCGCGGCCGCCTCGCCGAGCCGCTCCTCGGGCCCGGCCGATCGGGGCGTCGGCTCGCCGTCGGTGAGATCGACGATGCCTACCCGGTAGCCCTGCGCGGCGAGCAGGGCGAGGGTGCCGCCGCAGCCGATCTCCACGTCGTCGGGATGGGCTCCCACCGCGATCACGTCGAGGGGTTGCGGCAGGTCGGCCATGGTCTCACGCCCGCTCATGGGTTCGCCCTTGCCCCACGGTGTCAGGACACGCCCCATGGGATCACGACGGCTTGGTGGCCGCGATCAGGAAAATCGGATTGATCGCCTCGAACCGGATCCGGTCGAGCTGCTCGATGCCTCGCGCGATGTTGATCATCCAGTACGAGGCGTCGCTCGACCGCGAGCGCAGCAGCGAGTGCATCGCGGCGAGATTCTCGATGCTGTTGCAGGCGGTCACCAGCCGCCCACCAGACTTGAGCCGGCTCCACGCCTGCTCGACGAGCATCGACACGTCGCGGCCGCTGCCCCCGACGTAGATCGCATCGGGATCGGGAAGCGATGCCCAGGCCTCGGGTGCCCGGCCGAGCACGGGATTGAGATTGGTGACGCCGAGGCGGCCGGCATTCTCCCTGATCAGGGCATGGTCGTCGGGATCCATCTCGATCGCATGCACGGTGCCATCAGAGGCGATCCGTGCCGCCTCGAGGCCCACCGAGCCGCTGCCCGCGCCCACGTCCCAGATGATGCTGGAGGAATGCAGGTTCAGCTCGGCGAGTGCCAGCGACCGCACTTCGGCCGGCGTGAGCAGGCCGCGCTTTGGCCGCGACTGCAGGAAGCACTCGTCGGGATTGCCAAACAGCCGCGTGCCGACGTGCCCCGGCGTGTCGGCCACGCGGGCCTTGCGAACCAGGATCATCACGTTCGGCGAGGCGAAGGAATCCCGGGCAATGTCGGCGAGGCTGCCCTGCGTCACCCGCTCGTCGGGCGAGCCGAGATTCTCGCAGACATAGGCCTGAAAATAGTCGATGCCCTCGTCGAGCAGCGCCCGGGCCACCGCCGGGGCCGGCCACTGGTCGCTCGTGAACAGGCCCGCCGTCTCGCTCGACCGCACGCGGTCGATCACCCGTTCGATCGACTGCCCCGAAAGGTTGGCCAGAAAGGCGTCTTCCCACGATTCCTTCACCCGCGCGAAGGCCAGCTGCATGCTGCTCACATGCGGCACCACCTCGAAGCGGTCCTTGCCCAGCTTTGAGCAGACGTAGCGGGCCGTGCCGTAGAACAGCGGATCTCCCGAGGCGAGCACCACGATCCGATTGGGTCCGCCGGCCTCGATCCGCTCGACCAGTTCTTCGAGATTCGCTGCGGCCACCAGCCTCGCCCGCAGGCCTGCGGGCACGAGCGTGGCGCACGACTCAGGTCCAACCAGCACATCGGCGGCCTCGACGAGCCGCCGCGCCTGCGCGGTCATGCCCTCGACGCCATCGTCACCGATCCCGACGATGTAGACCTTCTCCACAGCCACGGTGTGTGCGTCCTTGAGGATCCCGTTTCAGGGCCGTGGGCCGAGTCGTTGCTCAGGCCTGGAACGAGCTACCGCAGCCGCAGCTCTTCTTCGCGTTGGGATTGATGAAGGTGAAGCCCCGCTTGTCGATGCCCTCGTGGAAATCGAGCGTGGTGCCGTCGAGGAAGAGGTCACTTTTCTTGTCGACAACCACCGCCACGCCGTGCTGGTCGGTCTTCGTGTCGGCCTTCGGATCAAACTGCGTGTCGAAGCCCAGCGAGTAGCTGAAGCCGCTGCAGCCGCCGCCGGCAACGCCCACGCGGAGCACGGTCTCCGAGGCGAGTTTCTGCTCCGTGATGATCTTCATGACTTCGTGGGCTGCTTTTTCGGTGAGCATGACGGACATGTCGAGGCTCCTTCGGGCGGGCGGTTGAAGGTGGTTCACAGCCACCATACTGATGAATTGTAGCCCGCCGACCCCGCTGGGCCAACCCTGATCCCCGTCCCGCGGCCCAAACCGCCGGACGAAGCCGGGGCCGGCTGCGGACCGTGCTAGCGCTCCATCGCCCGGAGCCGGGCGACACCCGCGGCCAGCCGACCGGCGGCGGCGTCGATCTCCTCGTCGGTCGTGAACCGCGACAGCCCAAACCTGAGGCTCGCCCGGGCGAGGTCGTCGTCGTGGCCGAGCGCGAGGAGGACGTGGCTGGGTCGCGGGCTCTCCGACGAGCAGGCGCTTCCCGAACTCACCGCGAGGCCGTCTCCGGAGAGCGTGGCCAGCAGCGACTGGCCGTCGACGCCGGGGATGCGGACATTCAGATTGTTGACGAGTCGCACCGGCTGGCCCCGCTCATCGCTGCCGTCGAGCGGGGGCCCGTTGACGGCGACGCCCGGCACGGCGGCACGCAGGCGTTCCCAGAGCCGGTCGCGGAGCGATCGCATCCGCGGCGACTCGGCGGCCAGCCCGTCGTTGGCCAGTCGCGCCGCCTCCGCGATGCCCACGATCGCCGGCACGTCGAGCGTGCCGCTCCGCAGCCCCCGCTCCTGGCCACCGCCAAACACGAGCGGATCGATCCGCACCGCCCGCCGCCGCCGGCGAACATAGAGGGCTCCGGCCCCCTTCGGCCCGTGGAACTTGTGCCCGGAAAAACTCGCCAGATCGGCCCCGAGGGCATCGACGTCGACTGGCAACCGGCCCAGCGCCTGCGCACAGTCGACGTGGAGCACCGCGTTGCTCGCACGCACCCGCTCCGCGATCGCGGGCATGTCTTGCACGACGCCGATTTCATTGTTGGCCAAGAGCACCGACACCAGGAACGTATCGGGCGTGAGCGCGGCCTCGAGATCCGCCAGTCGCACGCGGCCGGGCACGCCGTCGGGATCGCCCTGCTGCACCACCGGCAGGCGGGTGACGGCGAAGCCCTCGCGGTCGAGATGCTCGATCGGATCGAGGACGGCATGATGCTCCGTGGCCAGCGTCACCACACGGCCCCGCGGCACGCCGCCGGTTGCCCCGCGGCTCCGCGATGCCGTG
>CAJBSQ010000397.1 GCA_903958265.1 uncultured Planctomycetaceae bacterium | reverse complement strand
AGTCCAGCCAGCGCGTACGACTTCGAGAGTGACCGCGTCACGATCACGCGCGGGTTGTCCTTCACGAGCGCCAGGCAGTTGGTGTCGGCGAAATCGCCGTAGGCCTCGTCGACCACGACGGCGCAGGAGAGCGTCGCGGCCAGTTCGGCGACGCGGTCCGGCGGGAGGAGCGTGCCCGATGGGCTGTTGGGGTTGGCGATCACCGCCAGCCGCAGGTCGTCGCGGGCCACCGCGAACTCGTCACCCAGCGACCAATTGCGACGGTAGTGCACCTCGTCGCAGACGGCCCCCTGAATGCCGGCCAGTGTGCGGTAGAGGATGTAGCTCGGATAGGGCATCCGCAGGCACTGCCCCTCACCCACGAACGTCCGCACGAGGATCGTCAGCAGGTCGTCGCTGCCGTTGCCACAGATAATCCAATCGGGATCGACACCGAGCACCTCGGCGGCCCGCCGGCGAAATGCCGTGGCGAGCGGATCGGGATACTTGGCAAGCGTCCGCCCCGTGGCCGTCGCCGCGACCGCCCGGGCCACTGCGGGCGACGGCGGATACGGATTCTCGTTGGTGTTGAGCTTGATCCACTTGCCCGACTGCGGCTGCTCGCCGGGCACGTAGCCCTCGATCGCGGCGATCGCGGGCCGGACGAGGGTGCTGGTGGCGGGAGTGGGTGGCATGGCGGGCAGGGCACGAGGAAGCCGGGAGGTCGACAGAAAAGTTTAGACCGCGTTTGGCACTCGTGTAGCGGTCTCGGCCGCCAGAGCTGTCACGACCGTCACGACCCCTCCAGCCGGGCCTCGACGCTCCGCCGGTGGGCCGTGAGCCCCTCGGTGTCGGCAAGCAGGCGGATGTCGGCGGCCATCTCGGCCAGATCGTCTTTGGCGAGTGTGGTCACGCTGCCGCCGCGGAGAAACTCGTTGGCCGAGAGACCGGCCGCGAACCGGGCCGTGCCTCCCGTCGGCAGCACATGCGACGGCCCAGCCGCATAGTCGCCCGCCGCGACGGGGCTGTAGGGGCCGAGGAAGGCCGCGCCGACGTGACGGATCCTCGCCAGGGCCGCCTCGGGATCGCGGGTGTCGATCGAGAGATGCTCCGGCGCGAGCTCGTGGGCCAGGTCCACCGACTCCTCGTCGCTGCGGGTCACGACGATGCCGCAGAACCGCCCCAGGCTGTCACGGGTGAGGTCGCCGCGTTCGAGCACTGCCACCCGCCGCTCGAGCGAGGCGGCGACGGCATCGGCCACCCCTCGGCTCGCCGTGAGGAGGATGGCGGACCCGGGCGAGTGTTCGGCCTGCGCGAGCATGTCGGCAGCGATGAACTCGGGGTGCCCCGCCTCGTCGGCCACGATCACGATCTCGCTCGGGCCGGCGATCGAGTCGATCGACACGTCGCCGAAGACATATTCCTTGGCCAGCGCCACGAACAGGTTGCCAGGGCCCACGATCTTGTCGACCCGGGCGAGCCCTTCCACGCCGTACGCCATCGCCGCCACCGCCTGCGCCCCGCCCGCTCGCATCACGGTGGTGATGCCGAGCTCGTGGCAGGTCGCGAGCACGTGCGGGTTGTCGGCGCCGAAGGCCGTCGGCGGGGCCACGACCACGATCTCCCGCACGCCGGCCACCCGTGCCGGCACCACGGTCATCAGGAGCGTCGAGGGATAGGCCGCGGCGCCCCCCGGCACGCACACGCCCACACGGTCGAGCGGCACGTACCGCTGCCGGAGGCTCCCACCTCCGGGAAGCTTGACCTCGACGTCGCGGGCAAGCACCGCCCTCTGGAACCGCTCCACGCGGTCGCGGATCCGGCGAACCGCGGCCAGAAACTCAGGACCCACAAAGCGGTGCGCGGCGGCGAACGCCTCGACGGGCACGAACAGCGATTCACGACGTCCGTCGGCGCCATCGATCCGTCGCGAGTAGTCGAGCAGCGCCGGCAGGCCCGCGCGGCGCACGTCTTCGCAGATCCGCTCGACGACCTGCCGCGGCGAGAGCGGCTCGCCGAACACGTCGATCGTCTTCTGTCGCCCGGCGGGGCTGATCACGTCACCCTGCGAGACGAGCGTGCCACGCAGGGCATTGAGCCGCGAGCGACCATCGGCATGACCGAGATCGATGCGGGCACAGAGGGCGAGGGGAGTGGTCATGCCGACCAAGAATACCCATGCGGTCGTCCGCGAGGAGCCACCGGTGTCGTGGCCGCGGAATCAGGGCCACCAAGGCCCTCGACCGGAAGCCGTCTGCGGCCGGCAGTCTCTCGCTGCCACTCGAGGCTTGTGGGGTGCGGTCGCTTCGCCTGCGAGGGGCTGCCCGTGCCCGAGAGCCACCTCCGGATCGAGGGCGAGTCGCGTTATTTGAGCGCGATCCGAGACGGTGCCGCATGCGGCGGCGTTGCGTCAAACCGCTCGGACCACCGGCCCGCCAGCCACGCGATGGCCGGGTCGGCCTCACCTCCCGCCGCTGGTAGGCCGATCTGCCGCAGCACCGCCACGCCGCGGGCGGCCACCGGTGACGCAGCGCCCGCTGGCCGGTCACCAAACACGGGATCGGCGGCCCGCTCGCCGTCGTCAGAAGACCGCGTGCCGGCCAGGCGGCCATCGATGGCAACCGCCCGGGCGAGTGCTGCATCGGCCTGCCCGTGTTCCCCGAGGGCCACGAGCGCTACCGCCTCGCGAACGAACGTGTCGGGCTGGTCGCCGGCGATGCCCGCAGCGCGGCGATAGGAATCGACCGCGCGACGCACCTCTGCAGGGTTGCCATTGGCCGTCCGCAGGTGGCGGTCTCCCTGCGCGATCAGCCGCGCCGCCCGCAGACGCGTGACGGCGTTCGCTGGCCGGACTGCCACCGATCGCGTCACGCCCTGCTGGGCAAGGCCGCGACGGGCACGCAGGTCGCGGATCGTGGTCACCACCTGCCCGACCTGCGGAAACGATGCGGGGGCCGCGGCCACGTTGGCGACCTGGGCCGACACGGGCTGCGTTGACACAAAGCCCGGCGCGAAGCCCGGGAATCCGACCGTAGGGAATGGGATCGCTGCTCCGGAGAAGAACGATCCGCCAACGGGCGAGGACATGTAGATTGAATCACACGCTGGATACCACGACGTGCCGTAGGAGACGGGCCAGCCGTACGAGCAGCCGTAGGAATACGCCGGCGCATAGCATGCCTGCCGCCAGCCCCACGGACGGCAGCCCCAGCCCCAGCGAGGGCCGCACCAGCCGCCCCAACCCGCGTTACCCCAGCCCGCGCCGCCCCAACCCCATCTCCCATACCCAAACCGCGGCCCGCACCAGCCACCCCATCTCGGTCCGCACCAGCCGCGGCGCGGCCCGCACCAGCCGCCGACCTGCTGGATGCTGTAGCCCGAGGCATAACCAACGTTCCCGTAGCCGAACGTTGGCAGGCAGACCTGGGCGCGGGCCTCGCGGGCATGCGAGCCGCATGCCAGAGCCAGCACAAACAAGCAGACGGCGCGACGCGTCATGACGAACCCTCCTGTGGTTGACCGCATTCTACGAGAGCCGAGGGCAACTCGGCGAGTTCCGGGCGACCGGATTTCGTCGGCCTGACGGCGGTGGTACCCTCCGGCCGTGACATCACGCCCCCGCCAGCACCGTTCCGCCAGCACGATCCGCGAGCTCGGCGCAGCCCTCGGCATTCGCCTCGGACTCCCTCGCGGCGTCGCCGCCACGCTCGCCGGCCTGCGGACGCCTGCCCGGATTCAAGACTTCGTCAATCGGCTTCAGTGGAACCACGAAGCCGACGGGCCGACGGGCCGATCGGTCGCCGGAGCGCTCCGCCACGGCGAGGCCCATTGCGTGGAGGCCGCCTTCATCGCCGCCTGCGGCCTCTGGATGGCCGGCGAGCCACCCCTCTTGATGGACCTCGGTGCCGCGCGGGGCGACGTCGACCACGTGGTCGCCCTGTTCCGCCGCGGTCGCCACTGGGGGGCGATCTCCAAGAGCAACAGCCCGTTCCTCCGCTACCGGGATCCGATCCATCGCTCCCTCCGCGAACTCTCGATCTCCTACTTCTCCCAGTACGTCAAGAAGCGGCGCAAGACACTTCGCAGCTACTCCGTGTCGATCGACCTGCGACGATTCGATCCAACGCTCTGGGTGACCCACGGCGGCTTCTGCCACGAGGTGATCGACTCGCTCACCGCCTCCCGGCACTTCGAGATCCTGCCCCCGGACGCCGCGGCGATGCTCCGGCCGATCGATGAGATCGAAGCCCGCAGCAACCTCCTCCGCGACGATCCGCCCCGCGGCCGCGGAATCAGCAGCCCGTGACTCGCGGCCGGCCCGCAGGCACAATCGTGGCATGCCGCCGACAACCGACACCGCCGATGACGCTCCAGGCGGCGACCTCCGCTCTCCCGAGCCGTGGGCCCCGGGCCGGTTCATCGTCAATGCCTCGACCTACAACGAGCGGGAGAACATCGCCGCGCTGATCGACCGGGTGCTCGCCGCCCGCGACGACCTGCACATGCTCGTCGT
>CAJBSQ010000396.1 GCA_903958265.1 uncultured Planctomycetaceae bacterium | reverse complement strand
CGAGATGCAGACCCGGATCCACGGCATCCTCTCCGACCTCGTCTTCGAGAGCCACTCGCTCTCCGGGTTTCAGGATCCGCAGTGGCACATGGACGAGATTCGCCGTGCCGCCGGCGGTGACATCGTCGGCATGACGCCCACAGTGGCCGTGCCCGCCATGCTCAACTTCCAGGTCCGCGGCCAGTGGGTGACCCGGCAGATCATGTTCATCGGCATCGACGAGGCGTCGCACGCGCACGTCAGCGACTTCGGCCGCTACCTCCAGCATCCCGGCAACCGCACCCAGCTGTCGTTCGGCCTCCGCGAAGGGGGCTACGACACGGTCGACAGCCAGTCGGACACCACGCTGCCCACGCGGCCGGCCCTGGAGGGAGCAGGCTGGCCCCACCGGCGGATGCGGGTGGAGCGGGAACGGGTGTGGCGCGAGAAGCTAGACGCCGACCGGCGGGCCACACACGCCGCCACTCCGGTGACCGCCGATTCCACGCGATCGGTTGACCAGCAGGTCGATGCGGTGCTCGCAGCCACGTCAGCCGATGCCCCGGCGGCAGCGGCCGTGGCCGACACGCCGGCGACCGACCCGGCCTCCACTGGCAAGACCGCCGACCCGTTCCGTCAGGCCCGCCCCGAGGAGGGCATCCGGATGGACCCGGCGCAGGAGCAGTTCACGGGCATCGTGCCGGGCATCGGGCTGGCGAGCTTCCGCGACAACTCGGGCATCGACCGCTTTCTCGTGCTCCCCGGCGACGACGTGAAGATCACCTTCCCCACGTCGGGCACCCCGCCGAAGGCCGTCAGCGACACCTTCACGGTCGTCGATTTCTACGAGAGCAAGATGAGCGAATACGACTCAAACTTCGTGTTCGTGCCGATCGCCGACCTGCAGCGGATGCGGGGCATGATCGAACCGCAGACCGGCATCGCCAGCGTGAACTCGATCCAGATCAAGCTCCGCGAGGGGGCCGATCTCAACGAGGTGCGCGATCGTCTCCGCAAGGTGTTCCCCGCCGACCTCTATGCCGTCTCCACCTGGCGGGACAAGCAGGGGCCGCTGCTCGCCGCGGTCGACATGGAGATGTCGGTACTCAACATCCTGCTGTTTTTGATCATTGCCGTGGCGGGCTTCGGCATCCTGGCGATCTTCTTCATGATCGTGGTGGAGAAGACCCGTGACATCGGCATCCTCAAGTCGCTCGGCGCGAGCGCCGGCGGCATCGGCGGCATCTTCCTCGGCTATGGCCTGTTTCTGGGGATGGTCGGCGCCGGGGCGGGGCTGGCGCTGGGACTGGCGATCGCCTGGAACATCAACCGGATTCGCGTCGCGGTCGAGTGGCTCACGGGCGAGCAGGTGTTCGACCCGTCGATCTATTACTTCTACCGCATCCCCTCGATCGTCGATCCCTTCACGGTCGCCTGGATCATCGTCGGGGCCGTGGGCATCGCCGTGGCGTCGAGTGTGCTGCCGGCGCTGCGGGCGGCACGGCTCCATCCCGTGGAGGCGCTTCGCCATGACTGACACCGCGCCGCCGCTGCTCCGGGTGCGGAGCCTTCGCAAGCAGTACCGCTCGGGCGACACCACGCTCGAAGTGCTCCGCGGCGTCGACTTCGACCTCGCCGCAGGCGAGTTCGTGTCGGTCGTCGGGCAGAGCGGATCGGGCAAGAGCACGCTTTTGCACCTGATGGGTCTGCTCGACGCCGCCGATGCTGGCGAGATCGAACTCGACGGCGTGCGAGTCGACGGCCTTTCCACGGCGGGTCGCGACCGGCTGCGAAACACCGCGATCGGTATGGTCTTTCAGTCGTATCACCTGCTCCCCGAGTTCGACGCGCTGGAAAACGTGCTCGCGCCTTTAATGGTGCGGTACGGGGTGCTCGAGTGGCTCAGGGTCCGTGGGGCGGCCCGGGCGCAGGCTCGCGGCCTGCTCGACCGCTTCGGTCTCGGTGGCCGGCTCCATCACAAGCCGCGGCAACTCTCCGGCGGGGAGATGCAGCGGGTGGCCATCGCCCGGGCGCTGGTGACGCAGCCGCGGGTGCTGCTCGCCGACGAGCCGACCGGCAATCTTGACGAGGCGACGGGGGCCGGAATTCTGGAGACGCTCTGCGAGTTGAACCGCACCGACGGGCTTTCTATAGTGCTCGTGACGCATGACGCGGCCGTCGCCCGGCGGGCCGACCGAATCGTCCGGCTGGCGGCAGGCCGAGTCGAGGATGCCCTGCCGGTCGCTCAGCGGCTGGCGGGATAGTCGCTTGGTTACGGCGCACGACGGCCGAAACCCCCACCCGTTCACCAGGAAGAGCCCATGTCTCGCATCATCTTCATGAACGATCGCCTCGTGCCCGAGGAGCAGGCAGTCGTCAGCGTCTTCGACCACGGCCTGCTCTACGGCGACGGCGTGTTCGAGGGGCTGCGGAGCTATTCGGGCAAGGTGTTCCGGATCGATGCCCACCTCGACCGACTGTACGACAGCGCGCGGGCGATCTGCCTGACGATCCCGCTGGCCAAGGAGGCGGTGGCCAAGGCGGTCAACGACACGCTCGCCGCCAACGGCCTCGCTGACGGCTACGTCCGCCTGGTGGTCACCCGCGGCGCGGGCAGCCTCGGCCTCGATCCCAACAAGACGAAGCACCCCCAGGTGATCGTGATCGCCGACACGATCAGCCTCTATCCGCGGGAGTTCTACGAGCAGGGCCTCCGGATCGTGACTGCCGCCACGCAGCGGACACACTCGGCCGCCCTCTCGCCCCGCATCAAGTCGCTCAACTACCTCAATAACATCATGGCCAAGCTCGAGGGCCTCCAGGCCGGCTGCGTCGAGGCCCTGATGCTCAACCACAAGGGCGAGGTAGCCGAGTGCACCGGGGACAACGTGTTCATCGTCCGCGGTGGCCGACTGCTGACGCCGCCCCCCGATGCGGGCATCCTCGAGGGGATTACCCGCAACGCCGTGCTGGACCTCGCCGTGGCTGCGGGCATCGACTGTCGCGAGGCGACGCTCGTGCGGCACGATCTGTACACGGCGGACGAGTGCTTCCTGACAGGCACGGCCGCCGAGGTGATCCCAGTCGTCGAGATCGACGGCCGGCGGATCGGGTCGGGCGTGCCCGGCCCGGTCACGAAGCGGCTCACCGACGACTTTCATGCCCTCGTGCGGTCGTAGCGGAGCGCGGTCACTCGTCGCCGATGGCGTCGTACCGCGATGCGTAACCTGGCTCTCGCGAGCGGACGAGTTCGGCTTCGTACTCCGTCACGATCCGCTGCTGGAGCCGCTCGCGGCAGGCCGCGTTGATCGGGTGGGCGATATCGGCGTAGAGCCGCGGGTGGCTCTCGTCGTCGCGGGGCGAGTTGGCCGTGGCCAGCCGGCCACCGCACTGGCTGCAGTAGTGGGCGCGAAGCGGGTTTTTCCCGCCGCAGCTGCCGCAGTACCCGGTGAGCTTGCGGCTGGGCATCGCCACAAACGGGCCACTGGGGCCACCGATCAGTTTCAGATCGCGGACGACGAAGGCGGCGTCGATCGTGATCGAGCAGAACGCCAGCAGCCGTTCGGCACCGGCGTCGACGAGTTTGATGCGGACGTCCGAGATTTCCATTCCAGTTCCTTGGACTCAAAGTTATCGATCACGGAACACCTCGCCGTTACCCCCCTGATGAAGAAGTAAACTGGGGGCAGCCGCCGGCTTACGGGTTTGCAAGCCGTGCGGCGGCTCGTTGGGCGGCCGGCGGTCAGGCCGGGGCGGCGAGCCGGACCACGAACATGGCGGCACAGGCCGCGTCGCCCGCCTGCCGCCGGGCGGCGAGTCGGGCAGCCACTGCCGTGGCCTCCGCGATGGTCCGAGTCAGCGCAAAGCAGGCGCTGCCGCTGCCCGTCAGCCGCGGCGCGAAGCCCCCGGCCTCTTCGAGATCTCGCAGCACGCGGTCGATCTCCGGCGACAGGCTGCGGGCCGGCGGCTCGAGAGCGTTGGTCATGAACGGCAGCCCCGCGGGCAGTCCGCCGGTGGCCAGGGCGTCGGCGAGTCGCCGGGCGTCGCCCCGCCGCGCCGCATCGGGAATACAGCGGCCGTAGACGGCCGCGGTCGAAAGCCCTGCTCCAGGGCAGGCGATCACCGCGGCGAGGTCGGGCAGGTTCGCCACGGGATCGATCCGTTCCCCGCGGCCGGAGGCGATGGCCGCGCCGCCGGCGAAGAACCAGGGCACGTCGCTGCCAATCCGCCCGCCGAGGGCGGCGAGTCGCTCGCTCGACCAGTCGAGGCCCCAGACGCACGCTGCCGCCCGGAGCACCGCGGCAGCATCGCTCGACCCGCCGCCGAGCCCGGCTCCCGACGGAATCCGTTTGATGAGGTCGACCTCGAGCCCGCGGTCGACGCCGGCTTCGGCCGCCAGTAGTTCGGCGGCCCGGATCACCAGGTTTCTGCCGTCGGTCGGCACGTCGCGGGCAAGCAGAGCGCCGGAGCCGGCAGCCAGTTCACCGGCGTACCGCACCCGTAGCGTCACGCCCGGCATGGGCTGCGACCGCACCTCGAGCGTGTCGGCGAGCGACACCGGCACCATCAGGCTCTCGATCTCGTGGAAGCCGTCTTCGCGGCGGGCGAGCACGGCCAGCGACAGGTTGAGCTTCGCCGGCGCGAGGATGGTGAGCCCTGCCGCCGCGGTCGCCTCGGCCACGTTCGTCACTGCTTTCTCACCGCCAAGTGGTGAGGAAACCGATCGTGAGGAGCGCCAACCCCAGCCCGATGGCCACGAGTACCCCGAGCAGAAGGGCAATGCTTCGTCCCGCCCAGAGGTCGTCGTCGATCATCTCCACGCGGTCAGGCTTGTCGAACGAGCCGTTCCAGACGGGAAAGGCCCGGTCGTCGTAGACCCACTTGGTGCGTTCTTCGTAGTTCTTCTGGCTCATGACTGGCGGGAGGCCGTCGCTGGCCCGGCTGCGGGATATGATTGTCGAAAGACTCGTAAAATGTACCCCGTGGTTCCGCCTCGGGCCAGTGCCGCGGCCGCCTGCAATGCCATCCCAGCCTTCCTTCACGACGCCCGACGCTCCCGTGGCGCCAGCACAGCCCCCGCGGCACGTCCTCGACCCCGCCAGTGGCCTGGCGGCCTGGCTTGGGCAGCGGAGCCAGCCCGAGTGGCGGGCTCGGGCGATCCGCCGCTGGCTCCACGGCCGCAGGGCGGCGGCGTTTGCCGACATGACCGATCTGCCACGTGGGCTGCGGGCCGACCTCGAAGCCGACTTTCGCGTCTGGACGACCTCGGTCGCGGTGCATCAGCGGGCCGACGACGGCACCGAAAAACTGCTGCTCGAACTCGCCGATGGTCAGCGGATCGAGTGCGTGCTCCTCCGCGACGGCGATCGCCGTACCGTCTGCATCAGTTCGCAGGTGGGCTGTGCGATGGGCTGCGTGTTCTGCGCCAGTGGCATCGACGGCGTGGTGCGGAACCTGACCACCGGCGAGATCATCGAGCAGCTTCTACGGCTGGCGGCGCTGCTCCCTCCCGACGAACGGCTGAGCCACATCGTGGTGATGGGCATGGGCGAACCGTTGGCCAACCTCGACCGGCTGCTTCCCGCCCTCGCCGAAGCCCAGGATCCGGAAGGCCTCGGGATCTCGCAGCGGCGGATCACGATCTCGACGGTCGGCCTGCCGCCGGGCATCGACCGGCTCGCGGCGGCCAACCCGGGCTACCATCTCGCGGTCAGCCTGCATGCCGCCAACGACGAACTCCGAACGCGGCTGGTGCCGGTCAACAAGGCGATCGGCCTGGCCGACGTGATGGCGGCTGCCGACCGCTACTGGGAGATCTCGGGGAGGCGGCTGACGTTTGAGTATGTGCTGCTCGGCGGCATCAACGATTCTGAAAACCACGCCGACGCGCTGGTGCGGCTGATTGGCGGCCGGGCAGCGCTGGTCAACGTGATCCCCTACAACGCGGTTGCCGGCATGCCCTGGAAGGAGCCGACGCAGCCGGCCCGGGAGCGGTTTCTGGACGTGCTTCGCGCTGCCGGCGTCAACGTGCAGGTTCGCCGCCGCAAGGGTGCCCGCATCGACGCCGCCTGCGGTCAACTCCGCCGCGCTGCGGCAGACACCATGCCGATCGTGTCGCCGCACGAAGCGTCTGCCTAGGCACGTCGGCGGCCCATGACCGCGAGGCTCGGTGTCGGAGCGGGGCAAGGGTGGTGCTGGCTGCTGATCGATCACCGACAGGGCCTAGGGCGCATCTAAGTTATGCGGAGCGTCGTCTACGTAAGCGAGGTCGGGTAGGCGAAGGGGGTCGGCGAACGCTCGCGGAGCCTTGGGCGTATCCTCGCCCGGGCGACGCGACTTTTGCCGCCCCCGAGCCGGCGAACCACGTACGTCGAATGCGCTCTAGGTGCCGCGATGGGTGTGTGGTTGGCCGCTCACCGCTCACCGCACCTGGCTGAATCCGCGTGGTCGTCGTGCTGCGTGCAGCCCTGCAAGAAGGAGCAGCACGCCGGCGGCGACCGTCGCGTTCGGCTCCGGAACCGCCGATATGGATCCTGCGTTCTGACCGGATGGGAGCGAGATGTAACTACCCGCGTTGAACAGGCCGGTCGAGACGAAATCATCAGCGTCGAGGATGTCGACCAGGCCGTCGTAGTTGAAATCGCCCTCAGCCCACGTCGCGGGATCGCCGGAGTCGAATTTCTCGGCCGCGAGGAAGTTCGCCAGGTCGAGGATGTTGACCTGCCAGTCGAGATTGGTGTCTCCAGGGGCAGCGTAGGCGACGGTCAGCGCAGTGCCGTCGTTCAGCCAACCCACGGCCCGCGGTATCGACGCGGCGACGTTGGCGGCGGCCAGCGACGACGTGATACCCGTTGAGCCGTTCCACGAGCCATCGCCGCGGCCGGCACGAATGTCGAGAACAAGTTCGCTCGCCGTGATGCCTCCAGAAGCAACGACGATCATGCCCGCTCCGAGGTCGATTCTGCCACCCCCGGAGGGCTCCTCGTTCGTTTCCGTGACCGAGAGTGTCTTGACCGCGATCGCCAGCTGTCGATCACTCGGCATCGTCATGCGGCCTCCGTTGAAGACCGCGAGGTCGGGCGTGCCGGCGATGGTGCCCGACTCGACGACGAAGGTCGAGATCCCGACGGCCGCCGGATTCACCGGATCGATCACCCGCATGTTGTCGAAATAGACCTGCTGCGGATCCCAGTTGCCGCCGAGAGAGCCGGCCAGGTTGACCTGCAGGTAGGTATCGGTGCCGGTGGCGGCGATGGCGGAATAGTCCCAGTAGTAGGTCGTCGTCGAGGAACCGCCGGCCGCCATCCACGGGTAGTTGATGAACCGCGGGTAGGTGGAGTTGCCGGTCTGATTCCAGCCCATCGGGCCGTTGAGGGCCACGTTGCCCGCGATGTTGCCGCCGCCGGTTCCGGAGTTGACCTGCGTGACGTCGATCGCCAGCACCTTGTGGGCCTTCCAGGCCTCGAGCGCCGCCTCGTCATACGTCTTGAACGACCAGTTGTATTCGCTGCCCTGCGTCCAGGTCATGCCCATCGCGGCGGTGCCGCTCGTCACGCCCGCGGTGGTCGAGAGAACGATATCCGTCATTCCGACCGTGGGATCGTAGAGCTCTGCAGAGGTTTCAAAATCGTTGATGATCACCGGCAGGTTGAGGCCGGTGGTCACGTTCAACTTCTGCACGGCGAGCGTACCGCCTGCAAGATGAAGCTCCGAGCTCTCCAAGGCGACACCTGTGGGCGTCTCGTACGTGCCTCCGGTCGCCACGATGATCGTCGCATCGGGCAGGCCGCGGCCGGCCGTATCGAGGATTCGCCCTCCCGAAACGATCGCGCTCCCCGTGACGGTGCTGATGGCGCCAAGCACGAGGGTTCCCGATCCGGTCTTCGTGAGACCATTGGTGCCCGCAAGCGGCAGATTCACGTCGGCCGAGGCGCCCGCAGTGACCCCGATCGGGTTTCTGGCCGGGCTCGCACCGGCCAGTTCCACCCTGCCGGCGAAAGCCGGATTGGTGTCCGACACGATCGTGACGCCGTTCGTGTCGAACTGCATACCGTTGCGAGCCACCACGGTTCCGGAGACGGAGACGGTGCCGCCTGCTGAACGAAACACGGCTTTCTTGTAGGAATCCCACTCGACGCCGCTCCCTTGGCCGTTGACGAGCCACGT
>CAJBSQ010000395.1 GCA_903958265.1 uncultured Planctomycetaceae bacterium | reverse complement strand
CGGCCTGGCCAGACCGTGTTCTACAAGGGGATCGCCGGATCGTTCGACCACGACCGCCGCGACTATCACGCCCTCGCGAAGCGACCAATCTCGGTCACGCTGCGCGACGCCAATGGCCGCGAGATCGCCAAGGCCGAGCACACCACGAATGAGTTTGGCTCCTTTCACGGCTCGTTTCCGATTGCGACCGGCGCGCTGCCGGGCCAGTGGATGCTGCTCGCCGAGACGGAAGGCTTCCGTGGCGGCGTGGCCGTGCGGGTCGAGGAATACAAGCGGCCGAAGTTCCAGGTGGACCTTGCGGTGCCGAAAGACGCGGTGCGGCTCGACGAGCCCGTCGTCCTCTCCGGCACGGCGACCACCTACACGGGGCTGCCGGTGGCCGGGGCGAAGGTGGCGTGGCGGGTGGAGCGGCGGATGCGGCTGCCCTTCTGGTGCCGTTGGTGCTTTCCCTGGCTCCCCTTCGGCGACGAGGCGCGGAAGATCGCCCGAGGCACGGAGGTGACCGGCACCGACGGCACGTTCACGATCCGGTTTCCAGCGGTGCCCGATCGCGGCGTGCCGAAGGCGGCGCTGCCAGTGTTCACCTACGAGGTGGTGGCCGACGTCACCGACCCAAGCGGCGAGACGCGGAGCAACTCGCGGAGCGTTGCGGCGGGCTACACCGAGGTCGAAGCCACGATCGAGCGAAGTGACTGGCAGGCCGTGGCGGCCGACGTGAAGGACGACCGCGGGCAGCGGGCCGCGACGGTGAAACTCACGCTTGCCACTACGTCGCTCGACCGCGAGCCCCGGCCCGCATCGGGCACGCTCGCGATCCACGCCCTCGTGCAGCCCGCCGAGGTCGATCGCGGTGACGTTCTCGGCGACCCCCAGCCGCTGACTCCAGCGCGGCCCTTCGGCACGGCGCGGAAGGCGAAGGCGGCGGCGTCCGTCGGGGGGGTGCGCGCACAACCAACGCCAAAACCCGCCGATCCCGACACCTGGAAACTCGGGGAGGCGGTCGTCAGCCGCGACGCCACGACCGACCCAAAGACCGGAAAGGTCGAGACCACGGCGACGCTGCCGGTGGGCATCTACCGGGCGATATTCACGATTCCCGGCCAGGGAGGCGCGCCGGATGTCCGCACGGAATCGACGTTGACCGTGATCGACCCGGCGGCCGACCGTTATCCCGTGAAGCGGCCGTTCGCGATGGCCGCTGAAACCGATTCCGTCGAGGCCGGCCGGGAGTTTCAGGCGCTCGTCGGCACAGGCTACGACCGTGGCCGGGCGCTCGTGGAGGTCTCGCGGGCGGGCCGCGTGCTGAAGAGATTTTGGACGGCGCCGGGTCGGACGCAGTGGCCGGTAAGCGTGGCCGTCGGCGACGAGGATCGCGGTGGGTTTACGCTCACGGCCTGGATCGTTCGCGACGGCCGGCTGCACCGCGAACAGAAGACAGTGCAGGTGCCGTGGACAAACAAGAAGCTCGCCGTCACCTGGGAACGATTCACGCGGAAACTCGAGCCTGCGTCGAAGGAGGTCTGGCGGGCGAAGATCACGACCATGGCCGATCCGCTCGCCGGCCCCGAGGCTCCGGCGGTCGCCGAGTTTCTCGCGCTGCTCTACGACCAGTCGCTCGACGCCCTCGCCGAGCATCAGTGGCCCGGGGCGGCCCTTCAGGGGCTTTTCCGGAGCGAATGGGGCGCGGCCGACGTGGCGTTTACCAACGGGCCCAACCAGTTCAATGGCATTCTCGGTAACTGGGATGAGGTCCTCGAGGCTGCGGAGATCACCTACCGTGAACTCCGCGACCCGTTCGGCCCGCCGCATCGCGGCGGCTGGGCAATGGGCGGCGGCGGCATGCGGTTCTCGCGGATGCGGCGGGGCCCCGAAGCGATGATGATGGCCGACGCCATGCCCGCCGCGCCCGCGGGGGCGATGCCGATGGAGATGCAGACCCGTGCGCTCCGGAAGAATGCCAACGCCGACTTCGAGACCGCCGACCGGCGCGGAGTGGAAGGCCGGCCGCCGGCCGACTCGGGCAGCGGTCCGGGCCGCGACGCCCCGCCACCGCCGCGGACCAACCTCGCCGAGACCGCCTTCTTCCTCCCCACGCTCGTGTCGGGCTCCGACGGGATCGTGACAATCGAGTTCACACTCCCCGACACGCTCACGACCTGGCAGTTCAAGGGCCTCGCCCACGACGCCGCCCTGCGGAGCGGCACCTTGGTCGACACCTGCGTGTCGGCGAAAGACTTGATGGTGGAGCCGCTCATGCCGCGGTTCCTCCGCGAGGGCGACGTCGTGCAGATTCCGGTGAAGGTGAGCAACACCT
>CAJBSQ010000394.1 GCA_903958265.1 uncultured Planctomycetaceae bacterium | reverse complement strand
TCCGAACCAGAAGAGCCTCGCGCATGCCTCCCATCACTTCTCGCCCGGGCCAGCAAACTGTAAGGCGTGGCGGTGCGGCTGCGTTCACACTCGTCGAACTGCTGGTGGTGATTGCGATCATCGCCACGTTGATCGGTCTCCTGCTGCCCGCCGTTCAGTCTGCCCGTGAGGCGGCACGCCGCACGGCATGCCGAAGCAGTCTGCGGCAGATCGGCCTCGCGCTGCATACCATGCACGACGCGAAGAGGTATCTGCCGCCGCTCGCTGCGCCCACGTCATTGACGGCGCTCTCGGTTCCGGGGCCTTACAAGGGGGCGATCGGCTTCACGGTATTCACCTGGTTGCTGCCATTTCTCGAGGAGGACGCGCTTTTCCGGCAGGCGAACCGGAACGTCAACACGCCGGTTTCCGGGGCGCCCGGCCGCGGGTGCGTGTATTCGGTGCCAATCGCCACGTTCCGCTGCCCGTCGGACAGCTCCAGCGAGGGTGGCATGTCACTGACGTCCAACGGGGGCGCTGATGGCTGGGCGGTGGGCAACTATGCCGCCAACTACAACGTGTTCGGCAACCCGCTCGCCTCCACTCCGGACGACCGCGTGCAGGGCCGGGCCCGGATCCCCCAGACCTTCGCCGATGGCACGTCGCACGTCGTCATGCTTGCCGAACGATACGGCACCTGCGGCAGCGGCGGCTCGCTGCAGGATGCCCGAACCGCGGGCAGCCTCTGGTCAGACTCGAACAGCCGCTGGCGGCCCGTGTTCTGCGTGAATGAATATGAGCAGACTCCAAAGGCGTCAGGGTACACCTCATGCGCGATGTTCCAGGTGGCCCCCGCCTGGCTGACGGGGTGCGACACCACCCGGGCCCAGACCGCTCACCCGGGCGGCATGAGCGTGACCATGGGGGACGGCAGCGTGCGTGGGGCGAGCGACTCGATGGACGAGCAGACGTGGTCCGCCGCCTGTGACCCCCGCGACGGCCGCACCGTCGGCCATGAGTGGTGAGAGGGTGTTTGGTCGTGAGCAATCACGACTGGAGCCCGATCTGGCGATCCGGAGGGGTCGCTTGGCACGGCAGCGACTGTCAATAAAACGAGTGTCGGCTGCGACATCGGCCACCACCAGCAACGGAACCGAACAGCGATGGCCACTCCTCCGCTCGCCGACGTCGTCTCCAAGCAGTACGAACGATGGGTCTACCCGCAGCCCATCCTCGACCTGCCGGCCTGGCTGGCCGGTAACTGGCAGTGGTTCGATCCAGTCCATGCCCACCGGATGTTCTGGCCCGACCGGGGCTACACGCCCAACCTAGACATCCTCATCGCCGGCTGCGGCACCAACCAGGCGGCGGTGTTTGCCTACACGAATCCGGGGGCGAATGTCTTGGCCATCGACGTCAGCCAGCCGTCGCTCGATCACCACCGGTATCTCAAAGACGCCTACGGGATGCGAAACCTGGAGCTGCATCGGCTTCCGATCGAGGAGGCGGGCACGCTTGGTCGCGAGTTTGACCTGATCGTGTCGACCGGCGTTTTGCATCATATGGCCGAGCCCAAGCAGGGCATGCGGGCGCTGGCCGGATGCCTACGGCCCGAGGGTGTGATCGCGATCATGCTCTACGCCCGCTATGGCCGAATCGGCGTCGAGATCCTGCAGTCGCTCTTCCGCGACCTGGGCCTCGAGCAAGACGAGGCCTCGCTCTTCATGGTGAAGGAAGCGATCGCCCTGCTGCCCCAGGAGCATCCGGTGCGCAGCTACCTCGCCATGGCCCCAGACCTGCAGTTCGACGCCGGGCTCGTGGACACGTTCCTTCACGGCCGTGACCGCAGCTACACGGTGGACGACTGCCTCGACCTCGTCGCCTCGGCTGGGCTCGTCTTTCAGGAGTGGTTCCTGAAGACGCCCTACGAGCCGCCGGCGACGGGCGGCGGGTTCCATGCCGCGGTGGCGGCGCTGCCGGAGGAGAAGCGGTGGTCGGTCATGGAGCGGATCAACACCCGCAACGCCTGCCACTTCTTCACGGCCTGCCGTGCCGACCGTCCCCGCGAGCGGTATGTGATCGACTGTGCGTCAGAGGAAGCGCTCGAGTACGTGCCCTCGCTCCGCTACCGCTGCGGCCTCAACGGCAGCCAGCTCTCGCGGCCTGGCTGGACCATGAGCCTCGATCCCGTGCAGGCGGCACTGCTCCAGCAGATGGACGGTCGCCGCACGATTCGCGAGATCTTGGTCGCCGCGTCACAGCGCGGGGAACTGCCACAGCAGAGCCAGGCCGAACTCGACCAGCTCGGAAAGTCGGTGTTTCAGTTGCTCTGGAGAGCCGACTTCCTGGCGATCGGCCGAGAGCGGGTTTCCTGAAGCTTCTCGGTAGCACCGCTCACGCCGTCTTCCGGTAGACGAGCCATCGCAGCTCGATCGGCGACGCTTCTCGCGGAACATCGAAAACGTCCTGCCCGCTCACCCAGCTCTCGTACCAGTTGGTCGGCGGCCAGGCCGTCGCGGGCAGGTGAGCCTTCTCGTAGTCGTAGACGGAGTCATCCGACTCGAGCACAAGCGGCAGTCCTGCCGTTGCCGCCGCGATCTCATCCCGGGTGAAGATCGCCGAGTAGCACTGCTGGGCGAGTTCACGGGCGGCGGCATCGGGAGCGTAGCCGTCGCGGGGCACGAACGTGTTCAAGACCAACAGCCCGCCGGGGGCGAGGCACTCGGCAGCCAGCGTGAACACACCGCGGAGCTGTACGGTGGTGCGAAAGTCGGAGACGACTTCCGAGACCAGGATCAGCCCGTAGTCGCGGCGGAGGTCGTCGATGGTGGAGAAGACGTCGCGTTGGATCACCCGCACGGCCAGCGATGCTGGTTCGGCCTCCTGGCGGATCATGTCGGCGAACTTCGGGGCCAGTTCGACCGCGTCCACCGGGTGGCCGCGCCGGGCCAGCGGCAGCGCATTGCGGCCGGTGCCCGCGCCCACGTCGAGGATCGGAAAGCTGGCGGGGTCGGCGGCCGCCGTGGCCAGCGCCCAGACGCGGGCATCCGGCTCGGTGCCAAACAGCGGCGGCTGCCGGGTGGCCATCCAGTTGTCTTACGCCGCCTCGAGGCTCGCCCACTGGGCCTTGACGTGGTAGTTCACCGTGAGGCCCATCGGCGAATCGTAGGTGATGACGATCTCCGACCGCGGGGAGGCTGCGAAAGCGGCGGCGAGTTGGCCTGCCAGCACGCCGCGGAGTTGGCCGAGTTGTTCGGCATTGAACGACACGCCGATCCCCGTGAAGACGCGGTCGCACATCGTCACGTAGTCATCGATCATGCCCGGCACGGCCGGCAGCACGATCGAGCCGCCGGCGATGGCCCGGCGATGGAGCCGGCGGGCCATCGCCGGTCGCAGCGACGTGCTTGTGAGGAAATTGGCTATGTCCCAATGTTCTCCGCTGGATGGTAGCGCTGGCTCAATCGATGGATTAGCCGTCGTTGTCGCCGATGCCGCCGTCGCCGCCGT
>CAJBSQ010000393.1 GCA_903958265.1 uncultured Planctomycetaceae bacterium | reverse complement strand
TCGCCGGCTCGGGGGCGGCAAAAGTCGCGTCGCCGGGCGAGGATACGCCCAAGGCTCCGCGAGCGTTCGCCGACCCCCTTCGCCTACCCGCCCTCGCTTACGGAGACGACGCTCCACATAAACTGGATGCGCTCTAGCATGCCGCCACGGGGGCGGAATCAGCCGCCGCCGGCTGAACGGACGGCTGACACGATGATCGATCGCAGCTTGGGTTCCGCCGACCGCGCCGTGGCGAGAATGTGCTCCACCGTGGCCACCTCGAGGGCATCGGGCAGGCACATGTCGGTGATCACGGAGATGCCCAGCACCCGCAGCCCGGCATGGACGGCGACGAGCACCTCCGGCACCGTCGACATCCCGACCACGTCGGCGCCGATGGTTCGCAGGAAGCGGTACTCGGCGCGGGTCTCGAGGTTCGGGCCGGTGACGGCGACGTACACGCCCCGGTGGGCGACGAAGTTCTCGCGGCGGGCGACTGCGAGCGCGTCGTCGATCAGGGCCGGCGTGTAGGGAGCCGACATGTCGGGAAACCGCGGGCCGAGCCGCTCATCGTTGATGCCGATCAGCGGGTTGTCACCAATCAGATTGATGTGATCCTCGATCACCATCAGGTCACCGCTGCGATACTGCGGATTCAGGCCACCGCAGGCGTTGGTGACGATTAACAGCTCGGCGCCGAGCCGCTGGAGCACCCGCACCGGGAACGTGATCTGCTGGAGCGGATAGCCCTCGTAGGCGTGCTGTCGGCCCTCCATCACCACGACCGGCACGCCCTCCAGCATCCCACAGACCAGCTGGCCGGAGTGGCCGTGCGCCGTCGACCGGGCGACGTGCGGAATCTGATCGTAGGGGATCACCACCTTGTCGGTGATCGCCGCCGTGGCCCCGCCGAGGCCGCTGCCGAGAATCACGCCAACCTTGGGTTTCCGGCTCCACATGCCGGCAATGAAGGTGGTCGCAGCGGTGATCTTTTCGTACTGGTCGAGCATGCGTGCTCCGCGGGCAGGGGTTCAGGGGATGATGTCGAGGCAGGATGGGGGCCGCCGAGTCACTCGCCCAGCAGGGCGAGAAAGTCGGGATGATTGCGGATCGACTCGAGATCAGGATCCGTCTCCATGTGATCGATGTCGTCGTAGCCGAGCAGGATCGACCGCGAGAGGGCGTCGATCGCCTCGTCCGAGCGGCCGGCACGAGCGAGCGAGCAGGCGAGGTTATAGCGGGCCAGGAAGTCGTCGGGCAGCAGGTCGACGAGCCGGCGATCGAGGTCGACGGCCCGAGCGAGAAGGCCCTTCTTGCTCACGAGTTCCGCGAGGATCCTCAACACCTCGATGGAGTTGGGCGACCTCGCGAGGACCTTCTCGAAGAAGTCGATATCGAAGTCGAGTTGGCCGAGCGAGCCAAACCAGGCTTGTGCCGGCTGGCTCCGGCCGGCGCGGCTCCGCACTTTGCCCGCTCCCGCATTCGGGTCGTCGGGGGTCGACTGCGGTTTGTCGAGGCCTGACATCGGTCGATCCCAGGGGAGAGGACGGGCACCGGGAACGTGGAGTTACTTCTTTTTGCCGCCACCCTTGCCCGGGGGCAGCTCGCTGTCGCCGTCATCAGGGTGATCCCAGTCGGGATCGTTTTCCTCCTCCTCGAAGTCGTCGTCGAACTCATCATCGAAGTCATCGAATGCCGAGTCCTCGTCGGCCAGAGGCTGCGCGACGACAAGATCCTCCTCATCGCCGACCTCCTCCTCTTCTTCCCCTGGGTCGGCGGCGGCGACGATCACCACGGGCGACATGCCGTGCGAGAACAGAACTGGCGGAACACCTGGCTCTGCCGGACAGGCAGCGAACCGAAACGGCGTGGGAGAGGTCGGCAGCTGGGGCATGAGAAGGAAGGGCATCGGCGGGCGCTCGGGGCTTCGGGATTCGGGAGAGCAAACCCTTTCGGAAGGCCTGCGTCAAGGCGGTTGATTGTAGGCGGATGCCGGAGCGACCCGCAAAGCGTTCCAGTCGGGAGCACCGCCTGGCCCCTTGGGGCGGGGTCGCCGGTCAGGTGTGGTAGTCGGCGTTGAGCCGCACGTAGTCGGCGGTCAGGTCGCTGGAGTGGAATCGGATCCTCCCCGGGCCATCCCCCACCGCAAGTTCGATCAGCGTTTCTCGATTGCCCTGGATCGACGCGGAAACGGCCGCGGCGTCGAAGGATACCGGGGCGCCAGCCTGAAAGAGCAGGGTCCCGTTGAGCCTGAGCACGAGCCGCGCGGGATCCAAGGCCACGCCGGAATACCCTGCGGCGGAAACGATCCGCCCCCAGTTGGGGTCGGCCCCGTGCACGGCTGTTTTCACCAGGGGGCTGTCGGCGATGGTGCGGGCGATCTGCCGCGCGGCGTCGCGGCCGGCGGCCCCCGTGACCTCGATCCGCATGACGTGCGTGGCCCCCTCACCGTCGTCGGCCATCTCCCGAGCCAGCGACTCGCAAACCGCGTGAAGGGTGCGGCCGCAGGCCTCGAGACCCGCGCCCTGCAGGGGCCCGCCGCCGGCGGCACCGTTGGCCAGAAAGAGCACGGTGTCGTTGGTGCTCATGTGGCCGTCGACGCTCACGCAGTTGAAGGTCTCCTCCGCCGCAGCGGCGAGCAGCCGCTGGGCATCCTCGGGCTCGAGGGCGGCGTCGGTGATCACCACGGCGAGCATGGTGGCCAGTTTGGGGCCGATCATCGCGGCCCCCTTCGCCATCCCGAACACCGTGCAGGCGGTGCCGTCGGCGATGAAGCCGCCTCCCGCGATCTTGGGCCGGGTGTCGGTGGTCATCATTCCCCGTGCGGCGGTGACCGCCGCCTGCTCGTCGTCTCCGAGCACCGCCGCCGCCGCAGCGATACCCTGCTCGACCGTGGCCATCGGAAGGAACTCACCGATGATGCCCGTTGACATCACGAGCATGGCTTCTCCGGCGACGCCCAGCTCCCGACCGGCGACCTCCGCCATCCGGCGGGCGTCGTCGAGCCCGCGGCTGCCCGTGCAGGCGTTGGCGTTCCCGGAGTTGATCACCACGCCGCGGAGGCCGCGGCCGGGCGTCCGCGAGCGGTCGAGCGCCACCGGCGCGGCGTACACGAGGTTGGTGGTGTAGACACCGGCCGCCGCCGCCGGCCGGTCACTGACCACCAGCGTGACATCCTCGCGGCTGGCGTTCCGCTTGATGCCGGCATGCACGGCACCCAGCCGATAGCCGCGAGGCAGGGAGGGCACGGGATGGCGGAGGGGGGTGTCGGTCACGAACATGATCAGAGCAGGCCCATGGTTTCGGGTAGGTCGAAGAGCACGTTGAAATTCTGGACGGCGGCGCCTGCCGCACCCTTCACGAGGTTGTCGAGACAGCTGATCAGGAGCACGCGGCCACGGACAACCCGGGCGGTGATGTCGCAGAAGTTGGTGTCGACGGTGTCTTTCGTGCCGGGCAGGTGGTCGACGATGCGAACAAACCGCTCCTTGGCATAGGCCCTGCGAAGCAGGTCCATCACATCTGCCTCCGCCATGGCCTTCTTCGGGCGGATGTAGATCGTGGAGAGGATGCCACGGTCCATCGGAGCGAGCTGCGGTGTGAAGATCACGCTCGGCAGCACCGCGGCATGGCGGCCGATCACCTGCTCGATCTCAGGCGTGTGGCGGTGGCGACCGACGTTGTAGGCCGACATGCTCTCGTTGCACTCTGGGAAGTGCGTCATCAGCTTGGGCTGCCGCCCCGCGCCGCTGACCCCGCTCTTGGAATCGATGATGATGTCGTCGGTCTCGAACAGGCGCACCAGGCTTTCAACGGCGTATTCGATGGCGGAAAGCACCGACATTTTGCCTTGCGGCATGCCAAGGTCGACATTGAGCAAAGCGACCAGTGCGACCTTATCGGTTG
>CAJBSQ010000392.1 GCA_903958265.1 uncultured Planctomycetaceae bacterium | reverse complement strand
TTCCTCCCCCGATCCGGTCCGCCCAAGCATCGCCGCAGCCGCTGCCGCCCCAACGCCGGCGGTGATCACGACCCACAGGCCATTCCCAGTCCGGATAACGGGGCTGTCCATTCGCGGTACCGATGCCCCAAGCCCGTTCTCGCGCGCCGTTTCAAGGACAGCGGCTCGGATGCGCTCGTCGATGGGGGCGATCTTGGTTAGCTCTGCGGCGCCGAGGCCGGCGGCGGCCAGGGGCGTGACAACGGCCACGACCACGAGCATGCCGCGAAGCGGACGCCGGTGGACGCCGAGCAGAGCAAGGACCGCCGTCGTCGCGAACAGTGCCAGGGTGAACCAGCCGCTGTGGGCCGTCCCCGGCGACCCGGCCTTCCCGCCCGGCTGCCCAAGTGTGAGCCTCAACGAGTCTCCGTACACCATTTCCGTGGCCCGGGCCCTCATGATCGTCTCTGCGGACATTCGGCTTGCGTCACCTTCGACGGCCGACTCCTCGTCGATGCGCTCCATCCACGGCATGAACGTTCCGGCTGCGCCGGCCAGTGCCAAGACGATCAGCGAGATCCGCTGTATGTGGAGAGGCAGCGGTACCGCCGCTTCCCGTTTCGAACGCAGCGCCACGATCGCGATGACGGCGGCCACGCTGGCGATGACGAGGACGTAAAGCCCGGGACCAAGCCGAGTGGCGTTGGCCATCAAGCCTTTCATCGCGCCTTCAAGCGATCCCGGTGCCGCGTCCCCCTTCATGCTCTCGATCATCTGCCGGAAGTGGAGGATCTTCGCCGCGCCGATACCGCCGGCGATCGTCGACAGGATTCCCCCGCCGAGTTGGGCCAAGCCGGCCATTTGTTGCGAGCGTTGGCCAAGCAGCGCGGCAGCTACCACTCCGGCGAAAAGTCCGAGAGTGATCCACCCGTCACCGACCGTGCCGTCGATCGTGCCCATGATTGGGACGGTGGCCCACGGCAAAAACGTGGCAACACCACCGACCGCCGCAGCGATTGCGACCGCAAGACGTTGGGGATGGAGGCCGGCGGCCGGCGGGGCCGCAGGGCGAGCTACCGGAGGCTCTGGCGGCGGCGGTGGCGGGGGAGAGGGAGAGGCTGCCTGCGGGAAGAGACCCTTGATGCTCGACGCGGCAACCCACGCGGTCAGGCCCTCTTTCCAGATGAGATCGGCTGGCTTGAGGATCCCCGAGTCGGCGAGTCGCTTCAGGTCGGCGGAGCCCACAGGGCCACGTTTTTTGTCGTCGACGCGGTAAAACCATTTAGACGCCATGTGCCACGATGCTCCGTGCGGGAAGGGGACCGCACGTGTCTACAACGCCACCGGGGCGGAGGCGAGGCGGCGATCTGTGTCATAGCGCCCCACCTGAAAGCTTCCCTCATGAAACCGAAGGCCCTTCTGTCGTGGAGTTCGGGCAAGGACTGCGCCTGGGCGTTGCACGTGCTTCGGCAGCGGGGGGATGTCGAGGTCGTCGGACTCGTGACGACGTTCAACGAGGCGGTCGGGCGGGTCGCCATGCACGGCGTGCGGATGGAACTGGTGCACGCTCAGGCGGCAGCGGCCAAGCTGCCTCTCAGGGAAGTCCCGCTCCCGTGGCCTTGTTCAAACGAGGCGTACGAGCAGCAGATGCGGGGCGTCTTCGACCGGGCGCGGGCGGAGGACATCCAGGTCTTCGCCTTCGGCGACCTCCACCTCGCCGACATTCGCAGCTATCGCGAACGGCAACTGGCCTCCACCGGCATCAAGGCCGCGTTCCCTCTCTGGGGGACGCTCTCAGACACTCCCGTCCTCGCTCGGACGATGATCGCGTCAGGGCTCCGGGCGACGCTGACCTGCGTGGATCCGAAGCAACTCGACCCGGCGTTCGTCGGCCGGAGCTTCGATGAAGCCTTGCTCGCCGACTTGCCTTCGCCGGTCGATCCCTGCGGCGAACGGGGTGAGTTTCACACCTTCTGCCACGCCGGGCCGATGTTCGACTCCCCGATCGACGGTGTTGTGGGGGAGCGGGTTGAGCGGGATGGGTATTGGTTTGTGGATCTGGTCCCGTGAACGAACCACACCGTGACGGGCTGCCGACTATCGCATTGAGGTTTACCGGCCCAGAAGGGCTTCATTTCGCGATCGTGCGACCTTGCGTGGAGTCAGTTGCTCGCTTCTGGTTCCTCTCCGCTTTCCACCGTAGGCGCCGTGGGGGCGTCTAGGGCTTCTTCATCGCCATCCCCAGGAGGGATCGGGCGGCCTTCGTCGTACGTGTACTTCGGAAGTGGAGTTCCCTTCAGGCCACCGGCCTTGATGATCTCAGCCCAGGCGGGCTCGATGCCGACGTCGGTCGCGGACGCGGGAGTCTGCCCGGCATCAGTTCCGGCGGCAGCCTCGACGGGCGGGTCGGGGAACAGCGATCGTTCGATGGGCTTGGACTTGGTGAGGAGAGCTCTCTCGACGGCCTCCCGCAACTCGTTGACGGAGGTCGGCTCCGGCCAGGGGACCGCCCGCTTGGCGAGCAAGGCCCGGTTCCCCTCCGGTGCTTCAACGCCGTTTTTCACATAGAGCGCCGTCGCTCCCTCTCTCCCGAGATGTTCGACAGCGCCGCTCCACGTGCCCCCGGACCCCGAGTCGCAACGGACGACGAGTGAGGCGTCTGCGAGACAGTGGATGAGTTTGTTGCGGCCCATCGCATGCCC
>CAJBSQ010000391.1 GCA_903958265.1 uncultured Planctomycetaceae bacterium | reverse complement strand
CTCGCCCTTCGCGGCAACGTCCCAGAGTTTCACGCTGCCGTCCATTCCGCCCGTCACGAGCCGGCCGCCATCGCGTGAAAACGCCAGCGACGTCACCCAGTCTCCGTGGCCGGCCAGGGTGGCGAGGGGCTTCGAATCGGCGACTGTCCAGAGCCGCACCATCCGGTCCGCGCCACTGCTGGCGAGCGTGCCACCATCGGGGGAAAAAGCCACGGCCCAGATCGCGTCGGTGTGGCCTTCGAGCCGACCCTGCTCGGTGCCTTCGGCGACGTTCCAGAGCTTCACGAGTTTGTCGCCCCCACCGCTGACCAGCGTCTGGCCGTCCTTCGAGAAGGCGAGGCAGGTCGCTGCGGCCTCATGGGCTGCGATCGTCTTCAGTTCAGTGCCGGTGGCGGTGTCCCAGAGCACGACCGTGCCGTCTTCCCCGGCCGAGGCGAGCCGCGTGCCATCGGGGGAGAAGGCGACCGCCCGGGCCCAGCCCTTGTGTTTTCGAAGGTCGTGCCTGAGTGTCCGACTCGATGCGTCCCAGAGTTTGACGAGGCCGTCGTAGCCGGCGGTGGCGGCGAGCCGGCCGTCGTCGCTGAGCTTCACCGCCCAGACCGACGTGGAGTGCCCCTCGAACCCGCCGATCCTCGAACCGTCAGTTGTCTGCCAGGCGACCACGTCTCCCGGTCGATAGAGCAGGCTGTCGCCCCCTGCCGTGACGAGCGTCCGGCCGTCACGGGCATAGTCGGCCGCGATCACCCACTGGCCAGCTTCGGCGAGCGTGATGGGGGCGGCGGGTTCCTGCGGGAGATCGGCGGCAGCTGTGGGGCCGGTGGCTGGCAATCCACCGCTCGCCGCGATCACCGCAAGGGAGGCAATCACCGCACACAGCCGGTCGCGAAGGAAGCAGAATGCCATGCCGACTCGGTGCGGAGAGGTTTTGGGCCGAACGGTCAGAGTCCAGACACTCCGAGTATAGTTGCCGGCCAACCGCCAAATCCATTGGCGGTCTCGTGGCGGGGCCCGGGGGCGGGCCCGCACGAAAAACCGTCCTGCCAGGAGGAGCGATTCATGGCTGCTTTGTCGACGACCGCCGCGGGCCGCCCCGCCGCTCGCCGTGCCGTGCTGGTGGCCAGCGGTGATCTTCGCGAGGAGGCCAACCGCGCCTGCTGGCCGGCGCAGCAGGCCATGGAGAAGCAGCTCACCGCCGCCTTCGCGCGGGCGGGCTGGTCGCTCGAGCGTGGTCATGCGGTATCCCGCGGCCGGGGCCATGGGTTCATCGCCAGCGCCCGCGAAGGGCTGGATGTGTTCGCCGGAATCGACCCCGGACTGCCGCTGGTGGTCGCCGAGGCGGTGTGGCAGTATTCCAACCACGTGCTGCCGGGGCTCACGACCCACACCGGTCCGATTCTCACCGCCGCCAACTGGTCGGGGCAGTGGCCTGGACTCGTCGGCATGCTCAACCTGAACGGCTCCCTGACGAAATCAGGGGTGCCATACTCGACCGTCTGGGCCGATGACTTCGCGAGCCCGAGCTTCGAGCGGCATCTCAAGGCCTGGCTCGACACGCGGACGGTCCACCACGACACCAGCCACGTGGTGCCCATCGACCGGGTCCGCATGCCCCGCGATGTCTCGCAGCAGGCCGAAGCCCTGGCGGCCGACCTCGTGGCCCGCAAGGCGCTGATGGGGGTCTTCGATGAGGGCTGCATGGGGATGGAGAACGCGATCATTCCCGACCGGCTCCTGCACGCGGCCGGCGTGTTCAAGGAGCGGCTCAGTCAAAGTGCGCTCTACCACGAGACGATGCGGACGAGCGAGGCCGAGGGCCGCCGGGTGTTTCAGTGGCTTGAGAAGGCCGGGATGCGGTTTCACTTCGGCCGCAACGAGGCCCGCGACCTGACGCGGCAGCAGGTGCTCCTCCAGTGCCGGATGTACGTGGCCGCCGTGCGGCTCGCCGATCGCTACGGCTGCGATCTGATCGGCATCCAGTATCAGCAGGGGCTCAAGGATCTCCTGCCGGCAAGCGACCTCGTCGAGGGGATGCTCAACGACTCGAAGCGACCGCCGGTCACGGCCGAGGGTTCGTCTCGCGTGCTCTACAAGGGGCGGCCACTGGTGCACTTCAACGAGGTCGATGAGTGCGCGGGTCTCGACGGTCTGCTCACGCAGCGGGTTCACGCGGCGCTGGGAGAGCCGGTCGAGAACACGCTCCACGACATCCGCTGGGGCGACTGGGATCAGTCGCAGACCACAGACCAGTGGGTCTGGGTGTTTGAGATCTCGGGCGGGGCGCCGCCGGCGCACTTCACGGGCGGCTGGAAGGGGGCTCATGGCTACCGGCAGCCGCCGATGTATTTCCGGTTGGGCGGCAGCACGCTCGCCGGGGTGAGCAAGCCGGGCGAGATCGTCTGGAGCCGGATCTGGGTGGATGGCACGGGCCCGCAGGAGAAGCTCCGCATGGACATCGGCCGCGCGGAGGTCGTCGCGCTCCCCGACGTCGAGACCCGGCGTCGATTGGAGGCGACGACGAAGCAGTGGCCGATCATGCACGCGGTCACCTACGGCGTATCCCGCGATCAGATGATGGCCCGGCACAAGGCCAATCACGTGCAGGTGGCCTATGCCACGTCCGCCGCGGCCGCCGATCGGGCCGCGCTGCTCAAGGCTGCCGTGGCGCGGAACCTCGGCATCGAGGTGGCCTTCTGCGGCACGCGGAGCCACGGGGCCACGGCCGCGGCTCGCTGGGACGGCTGAGCGCCGACCTCGAGCCTCAGGCCTTGGGAACCGCTCCGGCCCGCGGCCCGCGGGCTCCGGGGCTTTTTCATCTCGCCTCTGGCGGGCAGGATGAGCGTCTGCAGCACAAACCTTCAGGAACTCCGCACATGAACAAGCAGGGCTATCTCGGAATCGACATCGGCACGCAGGGCCTGTCGGTGATCTTTACCGATGAGTCGATGCGGATCCTCGCGGCCGGTGAGGGGGGCTACGCGATGGTGCCGGGGTTGCCGGCGGAGTGTCAGGAGCAACTGCCGGGCGACTGGGAGCAGGCGGTCGGTGTGGCGATGGCCGACCTTCGGGGAAAGCTCGCGGCGCTGGGGCTCGAGATGGAGGTGCGGGCGATCGGCATCTCCGGGCAGATGCACGGCGAGGTGCTGACCGACTCGGCCGGCCAGGCAATGGGGAGCGTTCGGCTGTGGTGCGACGGCCGCAACGAGGCCGAGGGGCACGAGCTCACGGCATTGTTCGACACGAAGGTGCCCAAGCGGATGACTGTCGCGCGGTGGTTGTGGACGATCCGCAACCAGCCCGAGAAGGCGGCGCGGGTGCTGCGGATCACCACGCCGTCCGGCTGGATCGCCCACGTGCTCACCGGCGGCTGGACACTCGGTATCGGCGATGCGGCCGGGATGTTTCCGATCGATCAGCAGACGCTCGACTACGACGCGAAGCGGCTGGCCGACTTCGATGCCCTCGTGGCCCGGTCGTGCCGCAACGCGACCGTGCGGCCCCTCCGCGACCTGCTCCCCGAGGTGCGTCGTGCCGGAGAGGATGGTGGCACGCTCGGCAGCCGCGGCGCCACCCTGCTCGGACTGCCCCAGGGCACTCCCGTCGCTCCCGCTGAAGGGGATCAGCCGGCGGCACTGACCGGATCGCTGATCGCGGCAGCCGGCACGGTGTCGATGAGTTTCGGGACGAGCGTTGTCGCCAACTCGGTGGGCAACCGGGCGTTCCGGGGAGTGGATCGGGCGATCGACCACTTCTGCGCTCCTGATGGAAAGCCGATCAACATGGTCTGGCTGCGGAACGGCACGACGGCGATGAACGCGGTCGTCTCGATGTTCGGCAGGGTGACGGCCGCCGGCCCCGGCCACGCCTTCGCGGCCGTGATCCCCCAACTCCTTGCCGCCCCCGACGACTGCGGCGGCCTCCAGGCGCTGCCCTTCATGGATGACGAGCCGGGGGCGGGCGTGTCGCACGGGGGTACGGCGCTGGTCATCGGCCTCAACGACACGAGCGCCACACCGGGCAACGTCGCCAAGGCGATGCTGCTGGCGACGGTGTTCAACCTGCGGATGGGGTGCGACGGCCTCGATGTGCAGGGCTTCCCACGAAAGGAGATCGTGCTTTCCGGAGGGATCACGCAGACGCCCGAGCTCGGCCAACTCGTGGCCGACGTGTTTCGCGTGCCGGTCGTGATCATGGATGCCGCCACCGAAGGCACGGCCTGGGGGGCCGCGCTGATGGCCCGCTACCGCGACG
>CAJBSQ010000390.1 GCA_903958265.1 uncultured Planctomycetaceae bacterium | reverse complement strand
TCGCCGCAACTATCCCACGAAGCCGCCGGTCCGCAACCCGCGTGGCCGACGGGGCCGCGGGGGAGCGAATGGCCTCAGCGAGCGGGCAGCATTGCGGCCGATTCGGCCCGTGCCCAGGCCACGGGGTCGGCCGCCTCGAGCCGCAGCCGGTGGGCTTGTGCCGGCTGGAGCGGGCAGGCCCGGAGATAGCCGGCGACGGCGCGGCGCACGAGCGGGTCGTCGCGGCCCAGGGTGTCCCAGGCGGCGGCCACCGCGGCGACGTCGTCCCAGCGGCCGTACCTGGCCAGATCGATGATGCTCTCCGCCGTCACCGGCGGGTTGCCCAGCAGGGCCGCCGTCGCGGCCGCAGTCTGGCGGCGCGGGATCGTGTCGGCCAGGCTCTCCCAGGCGAAGCGGAGGGCGGCCAGTGCGTGCCGCGCGTCGCCGGGCCGCGTCGTCGCGCGGAGCAGTCCCTGGTCCTCGAGATACGCAAGCCCCGCCTCGGCTTCGGCGACGAGCACGCCGGCCAGCACGCCATCGAAGCCGGCCCGGAGGTCGTTCGCCGGAGCCTCCACTGCCTCGTGCAGCGCGGCGATGCAGCGGTCGCGGTCGTCGGGATCGGTGGCCGCGGCGGCCGCCAGCCCGACCGCCAGCCCATAGAATCCCCGCCGCCGCTGGTCGATGGCCGGCTCCCGGAGCCAGGCCACGAGTTTCCCGGCATCGAGCGTGCGAGCGACGTCGCGGACGGCGGTGAAGGGTGCGAGCCCAAACTCTGTGAAGGCGTCGGTGGCGATCGTGGGGTCGGGATGCTCCAGCCGCGTGGCGAACCACTGCAAGCGGTTGCTTGCGGGCTCGTCCGCCGGTGGTGCCGCGGCGACGTACCCGATGACCGTCTCGTCGGCCTCCACGGCGTCGAACCGCAGCCCGTCGTCGCCGCGCACGCCAAACAGCAGGGCCGTGCCCTCGATGCCCGCGGCCACGGCGGCCGTCACCGCCTCGGGCGTGGCATTCCGTGGTATCTCATCGAACCGGCCGCGGAGCGTCGTGGCCACAGTGAATCGCTGCCGCACCAGCCCGCTTGAATCCCGTGCTGCCGGAGTGTCGGCCGCCCCGACCGCCACCACATCGGCGGTGTCTCTGCGATCAGCGAGCGACCGGCCCACGACGCCACAGAACGGGCAGGCCGCGCCCGGGCACGCGCTCAGCGCGGCTGCCAGTGCGACCGCCTGGATCAGGCGGCCACGCCCGTTTTGCGGGTGGCGGGTCACGTCGCGGCCGTGGCGGCCGATTCGTTCTTCAGCCGTGCCCGCCAGTAGGGCGTGGTGCAGAGGAGCAGCCGGCCGGTGCCCCGGTAGCAGTAGGCGAGTTTCTGGCCCGACATCCAGTAGCTGAGCCACGACCGGGCCGGACGGCGGACCGATAGCGTGATCCCGCTGGTGTGGGCGACGACCTGGGTTCCGTCGACCACGATCTGATCGTCGACGAGATGCACCTCCTCGACCGGTCCCGGGACCGACAGCACGACCTGACCCTCCCCCTTGAGCGCGGTCTTGTACCAGAACAGCCCCTGGTCGGCCCAGTACGCCGTCCACGTCCGCTCGCGGTGCACGGAGAGTTTGACCTCGCCGTCGCTCGCCCAGAAGCACTTGGTGTCGAGGATCCACCGCTCGCCGGGCATGATCTCCATCGAGTGGAAGCCGCCGAGCGACGAGTCGAGGTAGACGGTTCCCGTGCCCTCGTAGCGGGGGCGCAGCAGCGACTCATCGGAAAACAGCGACACCCACCAGGCCTTGAGGCTCGGGAAGGGGACGTCCATCGTGATCGCGCCCTTGTAGTGGTTGAGCGCGCCACGTTCGGCGCGGACGTCGTCGTCGTCGAGCCCGACTTTCACCCACCGCATTCCCTCGGTCTCTTCGACTTCAAACGTCGCCATCGATGTCGACCTCCGCGCCGCGGGTGAGGCCCCCTCGCGTCCAGTCGACGCTCCAGCCCGGGAAGGCGATCTGTGGATAGGGATCGGGCTCGATCGGGGTGGCGGAGGCCTCCATGACGTCGAACTGCCGATCGCCGCGAATCCGGCCGAGCCGAAAATACTTCGTGGTGTGCTGTGTTTTGGGGTCGAGCCGCACGGTGCCCCCGGGCCCGGCAAACTCGAGGCCGTCGCGAAAGGCCTGCCGCACGGCTTCCGTCTCAAACGATCCCGCCTTCTCGACCGCCCTCTTCCAGAGGTGCACGAGGCACCAGTCGGGCTCCATCGGGTCGCCGGTCACCCGGTCGCGGCCGAACTCGCTGCGGAAGCCGGCCACCCACGCGCGGTTGGCGGGCGTGTCGAGGCTCTGGAAGTAGCACGAGGCGGCGTAGTGACCCTTCACCTGCTCGGGCAGGAGGCTGCGAAGCTCGTCCTCGGCGATGCTCGTCGAGACGACGGGGATTGCTGTGGGGTCGATCTTGGCCTCCGCCAGTGCGGCAAACAGGCCGATGTTCGAGTCGCCGTTGACGGTGCTGAGCACGCAGTCGGCCCCCGACTCGCGGATCTGCTTCACCGCAGCGGAGAAATCGCGGTCGCCGAGGGGCAGGTAGGCCTCACCGACGGGCTTCAGGCTCTTGTCCGCGAGGTATTTCTTGGCGACGTAGTTGGCCGTCCGTGGAAAGACGTAGTCGGAGCCGACCAGGAAGATCTTCTTTCGTGACCCGCCGGCTTCGCCCATCAGCCAGTCGAGTGCCGGCAGGATCTGCTGGTTGGGCACCATCCCACCGTAGACGACATACGGCGACGATTCGTTGCCCTCGTACTGCACCGAATAGAAGAGCAGCTTCTTCGCCTGCTCGAACAGCGGCAGCACGGCCTTACGACTCGCGCTGGTCCAGCAGCCAAAGGCCGCCACGGCGCCATTCTCGAGGATCTGGCGGGCCCGTTTCGGGAACAGGTCGACCCGCGACCGCGGATCGGGCGCCTGGGCCACGAGCTGGCGGCCGAGGAGCCCGCCGGCCGCGTTGATCTGCTCGAAGGCATGCAGCTCGATGTCGCGGAGCGAGGTGGCGCTGATGGCGAGGGGGCCGGTCTGCGAATGGAGCAAGCCCACCGTGACCGTCTTGGCCCGGGGCGGGATGCCGAGCGAGCAGCCGGCAAACAAGGCCGGGCCGAGCCCGCGGGCTGCGGCGAGCGTGGCCGCAGCGCCCCTGCGGAGGGCGTCGCGGCGGGAGAGTCCGAGGGGAGGTCTGCCGCTGGTCATTCGTCGTCCATCCGCTGGTAGAGCGTTTCAAACGGCTCGGCCGAGATGCTCACGTCGCCCCGAAACGGCTGGTTCATGTCGAAGATCAGGTGCATCATGATGCCGAGGTAGGCCGCCAGGATGCCCCCGAGCAAAAGCTGCGTGAGAAACCGCATGTCAAACAACCAGCAGATGGCGATGTTGAGGATCGCCCCCATGATCATCACGGACCACATCGAGCTGGGCAGTGACGACTGCACCGAATAGAGCCGCATCTGGCGGGCCTCGAGGAAGTTGTTGAACTGCCGCAGGGCCTCCGCGTGCAGGATCTGCTCCCCAGGCGAGCGGGGCTGGAAGTCGAGGAGTTTGTCGTAGAAGGCCTGGGCGCGGATGGTGCCCTCCTGGGGGACGATGCCCCGCT
>CAJBSQ010000389.1 GCA_903958265.1 uncultured Planctomycetaceae bacterium | reverse complement strand
GTCGGGCAGCAGCACGACGGGCAAGCCGAGAAAGTAGTCGCTGAGGAAGTTCCGCACCCCCTGTCCGCAGATGATCGCCGGACGCGTCACGCTCACGGCGATCTCCGGGTGGGCGGCGGCAAACCCCTGAACCATTTCCTCCACGACTCCCTTGTGGGCAGAGTAGTAGTAGCCGGGCAGTGGCCGCAGCGGCGTTGTCTCGACGCAGCGCGGCGGGTTGTCAGGCCAGGCACCGTAGACCGTCGCGCTGCTGGCCACCAGCAACCGCCGGGCGCCGGAGGACACCGTCGCGGCCAGCATGCACCGCGTGCCGTCGAGGTTGTCGGCCTGCAGTCGCCCGGCGTCACGGCCCGGTTGCACCGCGTAGGCCAGATGCACGACCGTATCGGGGCGAAACGTCTCGATCGCGGCCGTCGTCTCCGGGTCGCAGATGTCGCCCAGCACCGTGTCGTCGGGAGCATCGGCGACGGCCGCCCGTCGATCGACCCCGAGCACGCGGGCGGTCGGCAGCCTCCGCCGGATCTCGCGTATCAGCGCCCGCCCGTAGAGTCCGGCGCTTCCCGTGATCGCGATCCGCGCCAGCGCTCCGCCCCCGGCTTCAGTCATCGCGCCACCAGCCTGCCGAGTCCCCGGCGGCGTTCCCGCCGCAGCAGCGCCCGGTAGGCGTGGAAATCGACCTGGATGGTGTGCCGCGGCGACGTCACGTAGCGGCGGCGAATCGCGGCAATGTCGGTGTCGATCACCCGGTGCATGGAGGGGGAATCGGGAAGCCCGCAGCGACCCTCGATCAGGTCCCCCACCCACGCCGCCTGCGCCTCGGCGAGCGGGAAGATGGCCCCCCAGGGCTGCACCAGGCCGATGAAGAACAGCCCGGGCACGTCGGGATGGACGACGTGGCGATACAGCCGCACGGCGTTGTTCTCTGGGGCGATCACCGTGGCATCGAGGAATGGGAACGAGATCGTGTAGCCGGTCGCGAGGATGATTGCGTCCACCGGCTCGCGGCTCCCGTCCACGAACCAGACGCCGTCGCCATCGAACCGATCGACGTCGGGCTTGATCGTGATCCGCCGCTCACGGACGAGACTGGGCAGGTCGCTGGAGATGGTGGGGTGCTCCTGCAGCACCTTGTGGCCGGGAATCGGCAGGCCGTGCAGACGGAGTCCGCCGCGGTTCATCCAGACCACTCCGGCAAAGGCGGGACGGAACATCCACATCGGGGCAAACCGCCAGACGAACTCAGGACAGACCGTGTCGAGCGGCATGCCGAAGAGATACTTTGGAATGACGTGGGCTCCCCGGCGGGTCGAGAGCAGCGTGCGGTCGGCGACCCGCGCCAGATCGCAGGCGATGTCGCAGCCCGAGTTGCCCATCCCGACCACGAGCACCCGCTGCCCGCCAAAGCCGTCGGGAGTGCGATAGTCATGGGCGTGCAATACCCGGCCGGCGAAGGTGCCCTGAAACTCCGGTGTCCGAGGCAGCCAGTGGTGGCCGCTGGCGACGAGCACGTGCCGATACCGACGGGTCTCGGGGGCCGCATCAGCCGTTCGAAAAGTGACTGCAAACGTGCCGTCAGGCTGCGGTGTCACACGCTCCACCGTCGTCCGAAACCGGATCTGGTCCCGGAGGCCAAAGTGGTCGGCATAGGCGTCGAGGTAGTCGCAGATCTGCTCATGCCCGGGAAAGTCCGGATAGCCCGGAGGCATCGGGTAGTCCGCAAACGAGGTCATGTCACGCGACGTGTTGATCTGCAGCGACTTGTAGATCGCGGAGAGCCCGTTGTCGTTGCCGTACCGCCAGAGCCCCCCGACGCCCGATCCCCGCTCGAAGCAGTCGAAGGCGAGACCACGCTCGCGCACCGCCTTCGCGGCGGCGAGGCCGGAACCTCCGGCGCCGATCACGCAGGCGTCGAGCAGGTCGGGAGAAGTCTGGCGGATCATGGCGCTGCGCCGTCGGTCGCTGGGGCGGGCATCTGGCAGTGTGTGGAGCCGAAACCAGCCCGTGCCGTCCCAATGTAACGGCTCCAGCCTCCGTCACGGGCGGGTCAGGGCGACCCGGCAGCGGCGAGCCCGTTTCTCCAGGCCGCGAAATCGGCCCTCACACTCGGCCACTCGCAGAAGAAGAGGTGGCCCGCCGACCCATACACCCTGAGCGTTGCGCCACGGATCGCTGTCGCCAGCCGGCGGGCTTCAGCCGGCGGCACCACTGGGTCTTGCTCCCCGGCCGCGACCCACGTCGGCACCCGCACCTCATCGAGACGGCTGCCGATGTCGAGTGACTGGAGGGCGGCGAGCACGGCGACGAGGGATGCGGGGTCGTGCTTCACGAAGTCGGCCCGCATCCGGTCGAGGGTTGCCGCCGGTACCGCTGCGGCTGCCCGACGGTCGGCAGCGCACGACCGCACGATCGCATCGTGCAGCGTGGGCAGCCACCCGGCCACCCGCATGCCGGCCTCGAGGCCTGCCCTACCGACGAGGCCGCCGGCAAGCCACTGCAGCCAGCCGACCGACCCCATCACGCGGCCTCCCGCGAATCCGGCCAGGCTCGCGACGGCCGCCACGCGGTGCGGGTGGTGGATGGCGAGGTTGATGGCGGCGAAGCCCCCGGTCGACCAGCCCGCTGCCAGCACGCGACGGTCGCCCAGCACCTCCACCAGCGCCGCCTCGGCCAGCCGGGCAAACAGCCGCTCATCGATTCCCGACGGCGGGGTTCCCGGAGCGAGACGCCCAGGATGATGCCCGGGCAGGCTCAGCGCGATCCACGACTCGTCCGCCGGCTCATCGAACAACTCGCTGGCGATCGCGACTGAGGCCAACAGGCCGTGCATGAAGACGACGGGCGGCCGCGGGTCGTCGCGGAGGTGCACCTCGGCGGCCACCACGTGGCCGTCGACCGGAACAAGCACTCGCTTCAACACCGGTTGCATTTCCCGAGCAGACTCCGTCTGATGACCCACTTCCAGCAGCGGTGGATCTGCCATGATTTCGAAATCGTTCTGGCGCGGCAAATCGGTGCTGGTGACGGGCGGCTCGAGCGGCATTGGCCGGGCGATCGGCCTCGCCGCCGTGGCCTCGGGAGGCCGCGTCGGCATCATCGCCCGGAAACGCCCGCCGCTCGAGGCCACCCTCGCTGACCTGCGGGCCCGAGGGGCGATCGCCGAGGCGATCGCGTGCGATGTGGCCGATGCCGAGGGGCTGCGCGCGGCGGTCACGATGCTCGAGAAGCGGTTGGGCTCCTGCGACGTGGCGATCGCCTGCGCCGGCATCCACCGCACCTCGTGGCCGCTCGACGCTGCGAGCGCCGGCGAGGTGATCGACGTCAACGCCAAGGGCTGCATCAACCTCGCTGCGGCCGTGCTCCCGGGCATGCTCGCCCGCCGGCGCGGGAGCCTCTGCGGCGTGGCCAGCATCGCCGCGGTCGTCGGGCTGCCCGGAAACGCGGCCTACTGTGCGAGCAAGGCGGCCGTCGTCGCGTTTCTCGAGAGCCTGCGGCTCGACTGCCAACCGGCCGGGGTCGACATCACGACCGCCTGCCCCGGCGTCGTCGACACGCCGATGGTGACCGACGCAGAACGCGCCTCAGGACGGCTCCTCACCGCCGCTGCCGCAGCCACCCTGATCCTCCGCGGGATCGAGCGAGGCCGGGCCGAGATCTGGTTTCCCCGGAGGACCGCGCTGGCCGCCCGACTCGCCCGGTCTCTGCCCCCAACGATCCGCGACTGGGTGCTCCGCCGGCAGCCCCGAATGGCAGAGTCGTCCCCGAGCGAGTTATCAGGGAGCGAGTCGTCAGACCGCGGCTGACGGCGACACCGCTGCCCGGCGGCGGACGGGTAGTCGGGCCTCCTTCCAGAGGTCGGCAATCGCATTCAGCAGACCGTCGACCGCCTCCAGCGGATGGTTGGCATTGATCTGAACGCGGAGCAGACCCCCGTGGATCGGTACGGCGGGATAGGTGGCCGACTGGGCGTAGAAGCCGCGATCGAAGAGCTGCCGGCCGGCGGCGAATGTCTTCTCGAGATCACCGACTACCAGCGAGATGATCGCCGAGTCGCCGCCGTGGTACTCGATGCCGAGGGCATCGAGACCGCTCGTAAACCGCTGGATCCGGGTATGAAGCCCGCCGAGGAGCTCGTCGTATTCCGGCGTCATCATGATGTCGCAGACAGCTGAGATTGCCGCCAGGTACGGAGGGGGCACCGGGCCGCCGAAAATGAAGGTGCTGGAGCGGATCTTGAGCACCGTCTTCAACTCGGGTGTGCAGGTGACGAAGCCACCGAGGCAGGAAAACGCCTTCGACAGGGAGCCCACCATGAGCACGTTCTCGAGCGTGCCGAGGGCGGCGGCCGCCGCCCCGCGACCCCGCGGGCCAACCACACCGGTGCCATGGGCGTCGTCCACATACATGATCCCGCCGAGCCCGCGAACCGTGGCGTCGAGATCGGCCAACGGAGGCGTGCGACCCGACATGCTGTAGACGCCGTCGATCGCCAGCACGAGACCGCCGTGACCGCCGGCCTGGGCGACGAGCCGCTCCAGGGCCCGAGGTTCGGGTGTCGCCAGTTCCACGACCCGGGCTCCGGAGGCCGCCGCCGCCAGCCGCGCGCCTTGATGAACACTGTCGTGCGACTCCCGGTCGACCACGAGCAGGTCACCCTTCTGGGTGATCGCCGGGAGCAGGCCGACGTTGGCAAGCGTGACGCTCGGAAAGATGAAGGTGTCCGGCACTCCGAGCCATGCCGCGAGTTTCTCCTCCGCCTCGTCGACAAGCACCGGGCTCGAGAAAGCCCGCGACGCGCCGTTGTGCGCCCCCCATTCCGGCAGCGCAGCGCGGATCGCCTCGTGGACCCGGGGATCGCGGTCGAGGCCGAGGAAACTGTCCGACCCGAAGTTCCAGACGGTATGGCCGTCGACCGTCACCCGCCGATCGTCGGTGGTCGAGTCAAAGAGGAGATCCTTGAGGTGCATCCCGGCGTTGGCGTCAAGAAACGAGAGCGCTACCCGGGTGACCTTGTGTCGGGAGAGCCGTTCGGTGAGCGGGTCGAGCCCTGACGCAGGGGCAGCCGAGGGTCGAGAACGGCTGCCGGTGAGCCGGCTCATGAGTGATCCAACCGTCACCTGCCCGTGCTTGCTCATGTGCCGTTCCCTGCCATACGTGAGGTGGGCCACCGACCGGATCCCCGTGCGGCGGACCTGAATGGGTCAGCAGGCTAGCACACCGCAGGCCAGCTCGCCCACGGCCCCGCATCGGACGACACGGCCACCGCGCCGCATCGTCCGCGGGCCGATCAGAAACAGTCGTTCCGCACTTCCTGGGCGATCAGTTCCTTGAGCCGCTGCATCGCCTGCTGCTCCATCGCCTTGGCGTCGCACCAGAACTGCCGCAGGTCGTGCGGATAGCCCGGCAAACAGTCGCGGCATCATGACCTTGGGGCAACCGACCACCGCGAATCACGGCGGTCCTTCGCGGTCCACGATCGCGGACACTCCCGCGGCAGCGGACAAGGCAGGGGGAGCAGCGGCGCTCGACGGATGGTGCTCGAGCATCCAATCGGGGAGTCGCCGCACCCGACCCTCGGCATCAACGCAGACGACGGTCGTCGATCCCGTGACGAGGATGTGCGTGCCGCGGATCACCTCGTAGGCATGCTTGATGTGGGCAGCGCCAATCTTCTCGACCCGCGTTCGCAGCAGCAACAGATCGTCGTACTCGGCAGCCGCCCGGTAGGAGACGTGTGCCTCGGAGACGACCATGAACAGGCCGTCGTTCTCGAACTGCCGGTAGGTATGCCCATGGGCCCTCAGCATCTCCGTGCGGCCCGTTTCGAAGTAGGTGAGAAAGTTGGCGTGATGCACTCGGCGCTGGCCGTCCGTCTCCTGGTAACGGACGCGAATTTCCATCTCGTGCACCGCCGACATGGCCTTCTCCGGGGATTGGGGCGCGATCTCCGCCCGGCCGTCGATTGACCGGACCACCGACCAGAGCCTATCTTGCCGGGGTTCGCAGCCGCAAAAGCCGGGTGGCCGACAAGCGACCACCGGATCGGCACCAGACCGGCCGCGACCACTGTTCGGAGCCTCATCGTGAGTCACGGCGACGCTGGCGAGGGTGCAGGAATCGGCTTCGCGACGGCCCGCGGCCGCAACTGGCCGACACTGCGGCAGTTCACCGTGTTTCTGGAGAACCGCGTCGGCCAACTGCTGGAAGTGGTGAGACGGTTCGAAGGCTCCAGGGTGCGGATCGTAGCGTTGTCGATCAGCGACTCCGGCGAGTGCGCGTTCGTGCGGTTCCTGCTCAGCCACCCCGAGCAGGGCCGGGAGATTCTCGAGCGGGCCGGACTCGCCATCATCGAAAGCGATCTGCTCGGCGTGGAACTTCCCGACGACCAGCAGCCGCTCCTGCGAATCTGCACGGCACTGTTGCAGGCCGAGGTGAACATCATCCAGGCCTATCCGATCCTCGTGAGACCGCGGGGCCGGCCGGCGGTGGCCCTGATGGTGGACAACACCGAGATGGGCATGGACACCCTGGCCGCGAAGGGCTTCAGGGTAATCACCGAGGGTGATCTCGACGAGGAAGAGTGAGGCTGATGGCGGCGGTCACTCAAACATGTCGTCCGGGACCGCGGCGAGGTGGCGGACGACGATCCGCTGCACGGTATCCCAGGCGACCGCGGTCAGTGTGACGCTTCCGTCTGCTGCCTGACTGGCGAACAGCCCGTGACTGCCCCCCGACCAGCGTGCCGAAAACTCCTCGGGCAACAGCACGGCGCCCCCGGACAGATGCAGCTCGATGATCCCGCCGTGATCCCGCTCAGCCCACAACCGAGTCAGGAGTCGCGCCATGGGGTTGAGCTCGTGGCCACCGGCCGGGGCCGGCAAGGAATCGCCGTCCGACTCCATGGCGAGGGCCGCTTCGGATCCCGCCGGTATGCCAATCCCGGAGATGAAGTTCCAGTCGCCATCGTCGGCTGCCGGCTGCGGCTGATCCGGCCGCTGGGGAGGTTCCACCGGCAGCACCTGCGGAACGGAGACCGACGGCACCAGCTCGTGAGGCGGGTCGGTCGGCAGCCCGAGTTCGGGGATTTGCAGGGGCACCGAGCACTTGCTGCATTTCCCTCGCTTTCCCGCCAGCGACAGCGGTACGACGAGCCGGTGGCCCGCCGGGCAAAAAAACACGATCTGGCCGTCGATCAGGTGCGGTTCAGCCCCGCCGGCGGCAGGGTGTTCCTTGCCAGGCTTGTCGCGGGGGATCACGCGGGTCTTGTCGTCGGACATGGTGCCGTCCGGGAAAAAGGAACTCTGGCCAACGGGAGGATCCCGATGGAAAACAGTGTATCGACCACGCGGCGACTTGACGCGGCCGCGGCAGCGTCTGACACTGCCGCGGCCCGTGGCCTTCGCCACCCGCGTCCGGAACCCTTCCATGGCCATCGCCGTCCTCTGCCCCGGCTGCAAGTCGCAGTTCACGGTCAGCGACCAGTACGCGGGCCGCACCGGCCCGTGCCCCAAGTGCAAGAAGCCGATCACGATTCCGGCCGTGACAGCGGCCGCCGTCACGATTCACGAGCCCGAGGCCCCGGTGGTGTCGTCCACCGGCACCGGACGGGCCCCCTTGGCTCCCATCCGCCGGATCGACAAGCCGATCCCGGGACTCTGGTTCGCCGCCATCGGCGGCGGAGTACTGGCCCTGATAGCGGCGGCCTGGGCCACGGGTGTCATGATGCCGGCGGCGACAATCCCGTCGTGGCTGCTCCTCGTGGCCGCCTACGCCGTGGCAGTCCCGTGCGTGATGCTCGGCTACACCGCCGTCCGAAATCGGGAACTCGAACCGTTCACTGGCACGTCGTTTCTGCTGCGGTCGTTCGCCTGCGCCGCCGTCTATGCCGGACTTTGGGGCGTGAAGGGCATGCTGCCGCCGGAGGCGACGGCGGAGATGTGGCAGTGGATGTATCTCGGTCCGATGTTCGTCGTCTCGGGAGCCCTTGCCGCCCTGGTCGCGTTCGAACTCGAGGCGGGCACGGCCGCGGCACACTTCTCCCTCTATGTCATCATCACGGCGCTGCTCCGCTGGCTGATAGGCCTCCCGCCCCTGTGATCGCCTCGCATACGCATCATGTCGCTCGCCAGTATTCCTGAAATTGCTGCGCTCGAATCGGGAGGCGAGGGCGTCCGGCTTCCGCCCGGCGACACCGCCCCGCTCACGCCTCGGGTCCGAGCCCTGCTCGACACGGCCGACATGCGGCGGCTGGCCCGAGTGTCGCAGCTCGGCCTGGTCGGCCTCGTCTATCCAGGCGCCGTTCACTCGCGGCTGGAACACTCGCTGGGCGTGTACCGGCTGGCCATCGAGTTTCTCCGGCGACTCAAGGACGACTCGCAGTTCGCGACCGCCGTGGGCCCCGACGACGCATCCGCCTTCATCGCCGCGGCACTCGTGCACGACATCGGCCACTGGCCCTTCTGCCATCCGATTGAAGACATGGGGCTGGCCGAGATTCCTCGGCACGAGTCGCTGGTGGAGGGCATCCTGGCTTCAGGCCCCGTCGCAGACGTGCTCGATTCGTCGTGGGGCATACCGCCACAACGGATCGCCTCGCTGATCACGGGTGCCGCCACTGACCCGGCGGGCCGCATTCTCCACTCCCTCCTGTCGGGCCCGATCGACGTCGACAAGATGGACTACCTCGCCCGCGACAGCCTTCACGCAGGAGTGCCCTACGGCCGCAACTTCGATCAGCCACGGCTGCTCGCCAGCCTCTGCCTGGACGAACGGGGCGAGGCGCTGGCGATCACCGACAAGGGGCGAACGGCTGCCGAGCTGATGGTCTTTGCCCGCTACGTGATGTTCAGCGAGGTCTACTGGCACCATGCCGTCCGATCGGCGACCGGCATGCTACAGCGGGCGGTGTGGCTCGTTCGCGCGGCGGTCGATCCAGCCGCGGTCGTCCGAACCGATGATCCCGGATTCACCGCGTGGCTCGCCGCGGTAGCGGAGGGTACGCCAGCGGCGCCGCTGGTGGCGGGCCTGTTCGGCCCCCGGCGGCAACTCTTCAAGCGCGCCGCCAGTTTCGACGCCCTGCGGCAGCCCGAGGTTCACGCCGCCCTGGCGGGGCGGCGGTACGACGACATGGTGGCGGTTTCCTCCCGGCTCGCGGCCAGGCTCTCCCCACACATCGGCCGTGCGATCGATCCCCATCTCCTGCTCGTCGACGCCCCGCCCGTCGAACGCGAGGTGGAGTTTCGGCTGCAGGTCAGGGAGCGACCCGACCGCGGCAACGCTGCTGCTCCCCGGTGGCGGCGGCTCGAGGACGTGTCGCCCGTGGTCCGCAGCCTTGCCCACGAGCAGTTCGACAACCTCGTGAAACGGGTGCGAATCTTTGCCGAGCCGGATGTCGCGGCCGCCATCGCCCACTGCGACGGACTCGAGGCGATGCTCGTCGAGGCGGCCCACGGCGACTGACGACCCGCGTGCGATCGCTCCGCAGGCTGCACTGACGTGGATGCGGCGTCGCGATCCCGTCGATCGCGACGCCGCAGGTTGCCAGAGTGGAAGGTGCCGAAGCGGCAGGTCAGTTGGCGGAACCCCCGGGGAGCTTGCCTTCCTCGATCAGTTTTCCGAACGTCGGCGCGTCGGCCTTCGAAGGGTCACTCGACAGGGCGGCGACTTCCTCGAGGGCCTTCTTGATCTTCTCGACGTTCTTCGCGTCTTCCTTCTTGTCGAGCCGCTCCGCGAGCGCAATGCCGTAGGCATTGTGGTCCTTTTTGCTCTTCCCCACGTGGCAGACGTTGCACTTGGCCTGCTCCACGGCGGCGGCCAACGGCGTACCGTCTTTCACGTACATCGCCTTGAACTCGTCGGCGAACTGCTTGATCGCAAACGCCTCGCGGGAGAGTCCGCCGACGACGGACGTCATCGCGAGAGTCACCACGCACGCATATCTGCTCATGCGAAACATCACTCGACTCCAAAGGGATCAGGACGCGGCGACCACCGGCGGACGCAACGCAACCATCGCCCAACTAGACAAGGCCTCTCCGTCAGCGTCAAGCAACGGTGCTCCCCGGATCTCCGGGCCAGGCCTCGGCCGGCGCGGAATGAGCCGTGCCAGAGGGGCCGCCCGAGCGCCGTTCGGGCAGACACCTCAACCGTCCCAGCCTCGCCAGGCGGTCGGGTCGGGTGGCAGGCCGACGACCGGGTCGTGGAACAGCGGCGGAGAGACGTCGCGGACCGACTCATCGACGCGTTCGGTGGCGGCGTCGATGCGTCGAAAACAGTCACCCCCTTCGTAGCGGCTCTGCTCATCGAGCCAGCCGCAGGCGGCCCGGTAGACGTCGACATCGGCCCGGCCCGCCTGTTCGAGGAACGGCCGCGAGAGATCGGCTACCACGAACCGGCTGTCTGCTGCCCGCATCCGCAGTCGCGCCGGCACGGCACGAACCGCTGAATCGCGAAGCAGGGCCACACCCGCAGCGCACGCCACCGCCACCCCGTCGAACTCGCAGTCGATGTCGAGCGGTTTGACCGTGGTGCCATCCGACTCGATCAGCCGGCCGGGCGAGACAAAGGCCCCGTCCGACCACCG
>CAJBSQ010000388.1 GCA_903958265.1 uncultured Planctomycetaceae bacterium | reverse complement strand
CACCTACGGTGGAGGTCGTCCTGCCTGCTGTCATCAACGCCGCTTGTTGCCCCTCGTAGCAGCAGGTGTCCTACCTGCTGTCATCAACGCCGCTTGTTGTGCAGGTAAAAAACCTGCACCTACGGTGGGGAGCAGCCGCGGCTCGTTGTACAATCCGACCATGAGACGAGGATCCTGGACACGGCCCTGCGGCAACGTGAGGCACGGAGCCGCCGTGGCTGCCCGCGTGGTCGTGATCGTCACGCTGGCGGCCTGCATGACGCCGCCAGGCCGACTGCCGCCCACCGCGGCCGAGCCGCCGGCCAGCTCCCACGCCGCGGGCTTCTTTGACGAAGCCTGGCGGGTTGCGACCACCGATCGGAGCTCCGCCGGAGGCCACGAACTGCTCCGCGCGCACTGCGGCGTCTGCCACTTCGACGGCGCGGAGGAGGGGGGCCTGGCGATCGACGGGCTGCTCAATCGGCTGGCGGATCGGCCCACCGCGGCCGGCGGTCCCGATCAGGCGGCATGGATGTCGGTCCTGCGAAATCTCCGCGCCGAGACGATGCCCCCGGCCGACGAGCCCAGACCTTCGGCCGACGACCGCACGCAGCTGATCGGCTTCGTGGAGCGAGACGTCTTCGGTCTCGATCCCGCCCGGCCTGATCCCGGCCGTGTGGTGCTGCGACGGCTCAACCGTGCCGAATACACCAACACCATCCGCGACCTCGTGGGGCTCGATGCCGACGTCGCCGAAGACCTCCCGAGCGACGACACCGGCTACGGCTTCGACACGATCGGCGACGTGCTCTCGATGTCGCCGCTGCTCGTCGAGAAATACATGGCGCTCGCCGGCCGCGTCGGTGAGGCCCTGGTCGAAGAGGCCCGGCCCGCGAAGGGAGGCTCGGGCGACCATGCGTACCCCGCCGGAGTCCGGCGCATGTTCCCGCTGGGTCCGCCGCCGGACGAGGGCGACTCAGCGCGAGAGCAGCATCTCCAGCAGACGGTCACGCGGCTCGCCGAGCGGGCGTTTCGCCGGCCCGTCGACGAGGCCACGATCGACCGGCTGCGCGGCGTGGCTCGCACGGCGATCGAAGCCCCGGACGGCACCTTCGAGCGCGGTATCGCGGCGGCCCTGACCGCGGCGCTGGCCTCTCCGCGGTTCCTGTTCCGCATCGAGAAGGATCATGCCGACCGCGACTCATCGCCGCCGACCACGTCGCCAACGGCGGTGCCGCTCGACGAGTATGCGCTGGCCTCGCGGCTGTCGTACTTCCTCTGGAGTTCGATGCCCGACGACGAGCTCCTCCATCTCGCCCACCAGGGCCGGCTGCATGCCGAGCTCGGCCCGCAGGTGGAGCGGCTGATCGCCGACAGTCGGAGCGATCGGTTCGTCGCCGACTTCGTGGGCCAGTGGCTGCAGACCCGCGACGTCGAGAACCTTCCCTTCGACCTGACGAGAGTGCTCGAGTTGAAGAATGGTCTCCCGGCCCGCCACGCCTTCGCCGCCGCGCGGATCTTCAGCCCGCGGGTACGGCTGGCGATGCGGCGGGAAACCGAGCTCTTCTTCGCCCACCTGCTTCGCGAAAACCGCCCCACCATCGACCTGCTCGTCGCCCGGGAGACCTTCCTCAATGGCTCGCTGGCGCGGTTCTACGGCATCCCCGACGTGGAGGGCCCCGACATGCGGCTGGTGTCGCTCGATCCCGACAGCCACCGCGGTGGCCTGCTCACCCACGGCAGCCTGCTGGCGGTCACGTCAAACCCGACCCGCACCTCGCCCGTGAAGCGGGGGCTGTTCATTCTCGACAACCTCCTCGGCACGCCGCCACCGCCGCCGCCCCCCGACGTGCCGCCGCTGGAGGCCGCGGCCCCGAGCACCGAGGGCGAGCCGAGCATGCGGGAGTTGATGGAGCGGCATCGCCACGACGCCTTGTGTGCGTCGTGCCATGCCCGCATGGATCCGCTCGGCCTGGCCCTCGAAAGGTACAACGCCATCGGCCAGTGGCGGAGCGACGCAGACGACGCCATCGACACCCGTGGCCGGCTGATCACCGGGGAATCCTTCGCCGATGCCCGGGAACTCGCCGAGGTGATCGCCGGCCCTCGCCGGCACGACTTCCAGCGCTGTCTCGCGGAAAAGCTGCTGACCTACGCCCTCGGCCGCGGCCTCGAATACTTTGACGGCCCGGCGGTCGATAGGATGGTAGAGCGGCTCAGCCACGAGGGCGGCGGACTCGGGACGCTCGTGCAGGGTGTCTGCGAGAGCGTGCCGT
>CAJBSQ010000387.1 GCA_903958265.1 uncultured Planctomycetaceae bacterium | reverse complement strand
GACCGGCCCGGCATGACGGGGGGCAGGCCGCGGTCGAGATCGGCCACGGCCGGCAGCCGGCTCGTGCCTTCCGCGAGCGCGCGGGAGAGGAGCTCCGGACCGGGCAGGATCGCCCCTCCGAGGAAGCGGCCGTCGGCCGAGACCAGATCGACCGTGGTCGCGGTGCCGCAGTCGACCACGATCGCCGGCCGGTCGGGAGCCTTGGCGACCGCGGCAGCCGCCGCGGCGGCGAGCCGGTCGATCCCCACGCGGCTGGGCTCGTCCACGTCGACTTCGAGAGGCAGGTGTTCACGGGTCACCCGCCGCTGGCGGATCGGGCGATGCCGCGTCACCGCCACCTCGGCGACCGCCGCTTCGAGCCGCGCGGCAGCCGCGTCGTGCACGCTCGCCACGAGGATCACCGTCGCGCCCGGCGCCACCCGGCCCAGCCAGGCCTCCAGATTGGCGGCGCGAAACTCGCGGCTCAGCAGGTCCTGCCGGCTGCCAACCGTCGGCAGCGTGCGACCCGCTCCATTTCCGGCCTCGGCCACGACGGCGAGTTTGATCCGCGTGTTGCCGACATCAGCCACCACGATCGTGTCGCCGGAGCCGGTCACGCGGACTCCCTCCGCTGGTCGAGTTCGACGACGACGGCCCGCAGTAGCATGTCGAGCCCCTGCCCCGTCACCGCGCTGACACCAAGCACCTCGCGGCCGATCGCCGCCGCGAACGCCGCGCGAACCGCGTCGGCTCCGGGCAGTTCGGCCTTGCTCATCACCACGATCTCTCGCCGTTCGCCCAGGGAGGCGTCGTACCGCACCAGTTCTTCGCGGATCGCCCGATAGTTTTCGATGGGGTCGCTGCCATCCATCGGCATCGGCTCGACCACGTGCACCAGGATCCCAGCCCGCTCCACGTGCCGCAGAAACTCGTGCCCGAGCCCCACGCCGGCATGGGCCCCCTCGATCAGCCCCGGGAGGTCGGCCAGCACGAAGCTCCGGTCTCGGGAGATGGCCACGATGCCCAGAATCGGGGTCTTGGTGGTGAACGCGTAGTCGGCGATCTCGGGCCGGGCCCGCGACAGCCGCGAGAGCAGCGTGCTCTTGCCGGCGTTTGGTTTGCCGACCAGCCCCACGTCGGCGATCACCTTGAGTTCGAGGAGCAGACGTCGCGACTCCCCCTTCTCGCCCGGACCCGTTTCCCGGGGTGCCCGGTTGGTAGAGGTCTTGAAGTGCTGGTTGCCCCAGCCTCCGGCGCCCCCTCGCGCCGCCACGATGGAGTCGCCGGGGGCCGCGAGGTCTTTGAGCACCAGGCCGGTGGACTCATCGACGACCATCGTGCCGGGGGGCACGAGCAGCGTGAGATCCTGGGCATTCTTTCCGTGGCAGTTGCACGCGCCGCCCGATTCGCCGTGGGCCCCCCGCCACTGCTTGCGATGCGCCAGAGCCGCGAGCGAGTCGACTCCCGGTTCGGCGCGGAGGATCACGCTCCCGCCGTCACCACCGTCGCCGCCGTCCGGGCCGCCGAGGGGCACGTATTTCTCGCGCCGAAAACTGCACATGCCCCGGCCGCCATTGCCGGCAGCCACTTCGATCTGCACGCGGTCGACGAACACGCCGGCACCTTCAAGGAATCACCTGGCGAACGCCAACCCACACTCGTCAGGCCGACGCTCCGGCCACGATGTTCACGCGGCGGCCTTCGCGATCGAACATCACCACGCCGTCCGACAGGGCAAACAGCGTGTAGTCGGTGCCCATGCCCACGTTCGAGCCGGGGTGGAACTTCGTGCCGACCTGCCTCACCAGGATGTTGCCGGCGCGAACCTGCTCGCCGCCGAACTTCTTCACGCCCCGCCGCTGGGCATTGGAATCCCGGCCGTTGCGGCTCGAACCCTGACCTTTTTTATGTGCCATTGCGATGCACCCTGCTCGTGATTCGTAGTGACCGGCGGACGCCCTTCGGTCCGGACTAGCCGGGGCCTTTGAGACCCAGGTAGTTCCGCTTCAGAGTCTACACATCCCTCAGCCCTCAGGGCAGGAGGCGGGAGAAATAGCCCGAAAAAACTGGAAAACCCTGCGGCTCACCGGCCGCCGGCAGTTTCGTAGCGAAACACCCAGGCATGGTCAACGCCCTCGTGCACCGCCACGGCCGCGGCATACATCTGGGGACCGCGGGCCCCGAACAGACCCTGGAGCACCAGACCGGCCACCGCCTGGGCCCGCGCCTCCGCGTCCAGAGTGGCGATCCGTTCACGCCGGGCATCCTGGTCATCGAGCATCTCCACCAGCCGCTTGCCGTCGTCTTCGTCGAGCCCGTCGATCGCTGGTCGGGCCGCCTCGAAGGCGGCCAGCGCATCGCCGGCGGCGATCGTTGCGGTGTTGGCATCGATCGCCCGCAGAGTGGCCAGGCCACGGGCTCTGGCGACCGCCTCGGCGAGCCAGTCGATCCGCCGGCCGGCCGCGCCGAAAATCTCGGCGGCAGCGACCCGCCGTGTCGCCGCATCGGGCTTCGACTCGAGCAGGCGGACGATCGTGGCCAGCGAGGTCAGGGGCTCACGGGCAACGGCCTCGGGCGTGAGGCCAATCGGCTCGAGTGCCGCCCGGCGCCGCGCGTCGAGGGAGCCCTCCACGGGCCCGGCCGCGGCCGCAGCGAGTTCCTCGATCGATGCCACGCCGAGGTCACCGAACAGTTCCCGAAGCACGAGGATGGGATCCGCCGGAGCCGCCAGGCCCCCCGCCGTCCGCAGCACGGTTTCCAGCGGGATCAGGCTCGGCCCGCCGCCGCCGGCGTCGGGTTCGAGGAGGTCTGTCCACGCAAGCCCCAGGGCGTCGAGCCCGGCGAGCGGCCGGGCCTTGGCGTACCGCGGCCAACCCACGGTGGTGAGCAGTCGGCCGCCGAGCGTCATCCGTTCGACCATGCCGGCGTATCCCACGCTCATTTCCCGGTCCCCGCCATCGCGGTCGTCACCGGGCCGCCAGAAATCGAGCCGCAGGCTCTCGAGGGCCTCCTCGATGTGGCTGCCGGGGGCATCCTGTGGCTTGATCTCGGAGCCGGGTCGCTGTCGCCAGCGGATCGCGTTGGTCAGGCCGCGCACGTAAATCGAGAAGAAGTCGATTCGCGGGTCGACATCCTCCCAGATCGCGACGCCCCAGCGTTCCTCGCCGGGTTGCATCTCGGTGGCCGACATCTCGACGCTGTCGAGGAGCCGGCGGCTGGGATCTTCGCGGAGGCGGATCGCCTTCATTGCCGAAGGCACGAGGCGGTCGAGGTACGCCCGGTACGACGCCAGCCCTTCGCCGTTGGCGACCGGCTCGAGGGTTTCGAGCACGAAGTGGGGAAAAAACCGGAACGGTGCCGCGAAGGTTTCGGGCCGACGCTTGGCCGGATCCGCCTCGCCTCCATCTCCATCCGCCATCAGCAACCGCCGGCCACCCAGGTTTTTCACCCGGTAGAGCAGGTACCAGATTCGCTTCCGCTGCATTCGCGCTTCGGCCGCGGGCACGTCGACGTCGAGCATCCGCGGAGCCTTGAAGGCGAACTCGAGGCACCAGATGTCGCGGGGATACTCGCGGCCGAGGCCGCGTTCGACGAACGTCGTGTTCGTCGCCGCCATCTGCGGCACCCAGGCGAGCGCGGCCTGGCCTTGAGTGATCTCCAGCAGGTCGGCCCGCTGGAGCGCGTCGTCGGTGGTCGTGTCTGGAGGAATCACCGTCAGCACCCCGGGAGCCAGCCGCCGGAATCCCGGCGGATCGGCCCCCTCAGCCACCGCGACTGCCCCCAGCGACGCGATCACAAGCACCGACCGCACCAGGGCATCCAACGCCCCGTGCGGCGCCGTCAGCGACCGGGTCGGGAGTCGGAGCCCCGCTGAGCCGCGACCAGACTTCGATTCATCGGGGGTACGAGGCCGGGGCGTCGCCATGAGCATCATCAGCCTGAAGGGTCCGGTCCCGGAACACAACCAGAGCAATTATCGGCATTTTCCCTGCCCAAACCCCACGCCCGCACGATTTTCCCAAACCTTCTTGATTCCGCATTCTGCCCACAGCAGACTATCGTTAAAGTCCTTTGTACTCCAGAAAACTGGCCTCTCTGTCCACGCCGGTCCGACAGACACTCCGGGGACGCGTGCCGCTACCGGCAGGCAACCGTCCGAGCGCTCAGGCCTCGTCACCGCAATGCTCCAGAAAAACCAACTCCAGCCGCCGCGTCCGTTCGCAAACCAACTCCGCACCCCCGCGGCGGTCGCGGCAGAACCTGCTTTTGTGTCGGCCGAGGATTTCGACGCCACCGGCATTCTCACCGGCATCGACACCTGCGCGTCGGCCTACTGGTGGATGCCGGAACTCGAGGGCTCCGCTCAGCCGGCCCCGGCCGTTCGCGATGACTCACGGCTGGCAGCTGCTCTCCAGCGGCGTCGGCGGGTCGCTGATCAGGCCACCATCCGGCCGGCGTCCCGACCGACCGCGGCCGCCTGATCGACCTCGATCGCCAGGGCCGCATAGTCTTCGGCGCCATGGGAATCAGCCGCATAGTCGAAGATCGATTGCCCGAAACTCGGGGCCTCGGCCAGGCGGATGTTGCGACGAATCCTGGCCTTGAAGAGTCGGGCAGATCGCCACGCCGGGTGGGCCTCGGATCCGCCGGCGAAAAATGACTCCACGTCCCTGCCGATCTCACCGGCCAGCCGCGTGGTGGCCTCATACATGCAGAGCACCACGCCCAGCAGCCTGAGGTCTGGATTGACCCGCTCGGCCACCAGTTCGATCGTCTCCAGCAACTTGCTGAAGCCGTGAAGGGCGAGGAAATGGGGCTGGAGCGGCAGCAGAACCTCGTGCACCGCAGCCATGGCATTCAGCGACAGCATGCCCAGCGAGGGCGGACAGTCGATGATCACGTAGTCGAAGCCTTTCTCACTGCCGGCCCGCCCCCCGGCGGCAGCGGCACACCGCGGATCGGCGGCCATGCGTTGCCTGAGGATCGACTCGCGGCCGGCCGTGCCCGCGAGGGCCAGCTCCGCGGCCGAGAGGTCGATGTGGGCTGGAACCACGCACAGCGTGTCGCTCACGGCCACTGATGCCGCCGCGAGCGACTGGCCCGCCGTGAGCACATCGAACACGGTCGGTCTATCGGCGCCAGGCGTCACGCCCACGTGGAGCGTGGCATGGGCCTGCGGATCGAGGTCGATCAGGCAGACGTTCCTGCCCGCCCGTGACAGGGCCACGGCGAGATTCACCGACGTGGTGGTCTTGCCCACCCCGCCCTTCTGATTGGCCACGGCGATCGCACGCATGCTCGATGGTTCCTCAGGCTGGCCTCGGGGGCCGCGGAGGATAGGCCCCGTTCGCCAGCCCCGAAAGGCCGTTTTTTTGCCCAGTTCACCGCGGCACGTGGCTCGAAGACTCACCGTCGCGGGTGGCCTTGAGCCACCGCCTGAGCCCCTTGGCCAGCCTGCCAGAT
>CAJBSQ010000386.1 GCA_903958265.1 uncultured Planctomycetaceae bacterium | reverse complement strand
TCCCAGCCGAAAATGGCTGGATCGTCTGCATAGCGAACGCCGGTGACGGTGTTCGTGCGGCCGACGACATGCTCGATCGTCCGCTTGAAGTCGGCGATCACGTCTGGATCGGTCCAGAAGGCTTCGGGGGGCTTGCCGCGAAACCCTGCGTACTGCGGGGCCCCTCCCTGCCACTTCCAGTTGTCGACCAGCGGCACGATCACGCGGACTCCCTCGCGGCCCGCCGCGGCGAGCATGCGGTCCATCGCGACGAAACCCTCCTCGTTGAACTCACCAGGTCCGGTGACATGCACGAACGGTCCCATGTCGGAGTCGTCTCTCCGCACCGTGATCACGTAGCTCCGGGCAACCGTGCCCCCCATCTGCCGCACCGCCCGGAAGGCATCGGTGAGCTCGAAGGCATCAGGCCACCGCCACGGTGTTTCCCCACCCCAAGAAAAAGCGTCTTCCACGACGAGCAGGTTCGGCACGTTGAACGACACGAATCGCACCGTTCCCGCGTCGTCACGAAGCGTCGTGCCAGCGCACCGCACGAACCCGTGCACCGCCAACCCGTCACCACCGGCATGACCGCTCGTCACGATCACGCCGACCACCGCGCCGGCGATACCCAGGGCAAAACGCTGCATGGCAACCTCGTCAGGTCGAATGAATCCCGCGCTCGACCGCAGCCATGTCTGCGGCGACGTCGGGGGGATAGTCCTCCAGCCGGTCATACCAGGTGATCTTGAGCACGAGCATGCTCACGGCCGCGATCCCGAGAGCCCAGGCGAGCCGCGGATAATCCTGCACGACCAGGTAAATGCCCCCGGCCGTCAGGGCCGTCTGCCAGACGATTCCCACCGCGACATTCAACACGTCTTTCGGCAGGTCGTGGTTGGCCTGGGCTGTGGGATGCCGACGCACGAGCTCGTCATGGATCGGCTTCCAGAATCCCCAGGGGCGAACCCGGCGGTAGAACGCGAGGAGCACCTCGCGATCGTCGGGCGGGGTCAGCAGGCTGCCGAGCAGGCTGGCGGCTAGCGAGATCCCGAGAACCGCGGGGAACACCGCGAGGTTCTTCTCGAGGCCCCACACCGTGGACTGCCCATGGAGGGCGATCGTGAAGCCCAGCGCCGCAGCGATACCCGAGACCATGCCCCAGAAATAGCCCCAGCCATTGAACCGCCACCAGTGCCACTTGAGCACATTGGAGGCGATGTAGCCGCCGTAGAGCGCGCCCACGATCCAGTTGACGACGTCTTGAAGCTCATCGAGCACGAAGCCAACCGCGGTGCCGACGATGACCACCGCCACGGTCGTCGCATAGCTCATCAGCACGTACGTGCGGTCAGTGGCGTGAGGATTGATGTAGCGCTTGTAGATGTCGTTGACGACGTACGCCGGCGCCGCGTTGACCGTGGCGGCATAGGTGCTCATGAAGGCGGCCAGCAGGGCCGCCAGCAGCAGGCCAAACAGGCCCACGGGTATGAACGCCCGCATCGTCAGCGGCAGGATGAGATCGAAGTCAACCTGGTCGCCCATGCTGGCGAGGTCGTCACGGAGATACACCAGCGCCAGCACGGTGAGTCCGGCGATCAGCATGTATCGCGGAAACAGGAGCACGAGGTTGACCAGGCCGCTCATCAAGGCCGCCTCGCGGGGCGACCGAGCCGAGAGCACCCGCTGCATGTCGTAGTTGGGCGCCGGACCCGCCATGCTCGAGAGGAGTCCCTTCGCCAGAGCCAGCCCGAAAAACACCGAGAAGAGCTTCCAGCCGTCCGCGTCGATCCTCGCGTTCGCAGCCGGCAGAATCGCCGACCAGTCGAGCCCGACGGTCCGACCGAACCAGAGGTCGCCCCAGCCGGCCGGCACCGCCGCGGCGAGCATGTCGGGCGATACTCGGGCCATGGCGACAATGCCCACCCCGACGCACCCCGCGGTCATGATCAGAAACTGCAGCACCTCGGTGAACACGACGCTGTACATGCCTCCCTTGACGACGTAGAGCGTCGTCACGGCAGTGATCGCAAGGCCGTAGAGGTTGGCGTTGGTGGCCGGATCAACCGCCAACTGCCAGGGCAGAAACGTGGCCGCGAACTTGCCGATGCCGATGAAGCCATAGGCGAGAAAACCGATCACATTGATGATCGCGAACAAGACGACGACCAGATGCGCTGCCTGCGCCCCGCGAGACGAGCCGAAGCGGTGCTCGATCCAATCAGCGCCGGTCACCACGCCCGACCGTCGCATCCAGACCGAGAGGTAGGCCATCATCACGATCTGGTTGAAGACCGGCCAGAGCCAGGGAATCCAGACGCTCTTCAATCCGTAGACGAACAGCCAGTACACCATCAGCATGGTGCCGCTGATGTCGAACATGCCCGAGGCGTTCGAGACACCGAGCAGGTACCAGGGAATGGTGTTCCCGCCGAGGAAGTAACTGCGGATGTTCTTCGAGGCGAGGCCTGAAATCCAAAAGCCAACCGCCATCGTGAGCACGACGAAGGAGACGAGGATGGCCGCATCGATCGGGTGGAGCGTAGTCACTGCCGCACGGGCTTTCTCGTCAGGCCGCGTTCTCAGAACACGGCGGAGTGCCGCTGCACGAAGCCGACAAGTTCACTGAGATTGGCATACGCGACGCAGGTGCAGGTGTCGGCCGCCCCGTAGTAGATCGCCAGGCGATCGGCCGCCGCGTCGTGCAGGGCGGCACACGGAAACACGACATTCGGCACGTGGCCGGAGACCTCGTAGTCGGCCTCCGGTGTCAGCAGATGACGATCGGTTCG
>CAJBSQ010000385.1 GCA_903958265.1 uncultured Planctomycetaceae bacterium | reverse complement strand
CGCCGCTGCTTTCTTCACCGTGTCGTTCCTGTTCGCCCCACGCCGAGGTTGGATTGCCCAGCGGCTCGCCGCCGCCCGTATGAGCCGGGAATGGCTGCAGGATCGGGCGGAGCACGCCCGCGATCCCGGCGGGATGCAGCCGGCGATGTTCCCTGATGGAGAGCCCCACCCATGATGGGCGGTGACTTCACGTGGCTCGGGCCCAACCCCGGCATCCACGCCTGGGCCATGGCCACCGCGGCGGTGGTGTCGGCGTCGTGCGCGCTGGTCGGCAGCCTGCTGGTGGTCCGCCGGATGAGCCTGCTCGGCGACGCGATCGGCCATGCCGTGCTGCCGGGCATCGCGGTGGCCGTGCTGGCCGGGGGCCGCCTCGGCGGTCCGTTGGTCTTCTTCGGGGCGGTGGCCGCGGCCCTGCTCACCGTCTGGCTGACGCAGGCGCTGCGGGCCGCCGGTGGCCCGGCCGAAGACGCGGGGGCGGGTGTCGTGTTCACCACGCTGTTCGCGATCGGTGTGGTGATCGTCGCCATGGCTCCTCCCGGCACGCACCTCGATGCGGCGTGTGTGCTTCACGGGGAGCTCGCCTTTCTGCCCTTCGACACCATCACGCTTGCCGGTCTGCCCGTGCCACGGGCCTTCGCCTCCGGTGCGGTCGCGTTTCTGGGTCTGGCGATCGCGGCCGCCGCCACCTGGAAGCTTCAGGTATTCACCGCCTTCGATGCCGCGGCGGCGCGGGCCGCCGGCCTGCCGGTGGCGGCGTTGACCATGGGTCTGCTGGCCGCCACCGCGATCGCCACCGTCTCGAGTTTCGATGCGGTGGGTGCCGTGCTCGTGGTGGCGATGCTCGTTACGCCGGCTGCCGCCGCCGAACTGCTCACCCGCCGCCTGCACCGCATGGTGCTGGTGGCGATCGTGCTGGCCGTGGTGGGAGCCTGCCTGGGCTACCTGGCCGCCTGGCGGCTCAACACCAGCGCCGCCGGCATGATTGCCGTCGTCCTCGGGATTGAATATGCGATCGCTACGGTGATCGCCCCGGACGACGGTCTCCTGGCCCGGCTGGCCGGACGGATGAGCCTGGCATGGCGGGTGACCTGCGAGGACCGGCTTGCCGAGGCATGGCGGGCCGAGGAGGCAAAGCGGCCCCATGCGCCGGCGGCGACGCTGATCGAGTCGTGTGGCGCGTGGTGGCTCTTGCGGACCGGGCAGATCGTCCGCGCGGCGGACGGGCCGCGGCTGTCGCCGAGCGGCCGCCGCGAGGCGGAGACGGTGGTGCGATCGCACCGGCTCTGGGAGGCCTGGCTGGGTCGACACGCCGAACTGCCCGTGGATCACCTGCATCCGCCGGCGGAATGGGTCGAGCACCACCTGGGCGCCGCGATGCGGCAGCGGCTCGAGGCCGAGACCGGTGGCCGCGACAGCGACCCCCACGGCCGCGAGATTCCGCCTGAGGCGTGACAGATTGCGCGGCGGGCAAACCGACCACCCGTAGCCGCAGGTTTTCCTACCTGCATGCATCCTGTGTCTTCCCGTAGCCGCAGGTTTTCCTACCTGCATGCATCCTGCGTCTTCCCGTAGCCGCAGGTTTTCCTACCTGCATG
>CAJBSQ010000384.1 GCA_903958265.1 uncultured Planctomycetaceae bacterium | reverse complement strand
GGGCCGCGGTGGCCGCCGGCTCGGGCAGCAGCCCGGGGTCGAACTGCGCGGCATCGACGGCGAGCGGCTGCCGGCACTCCAACCGCTCCACTGCCAGCGCGTGGCGGCTGACGCGGCGATAGTTGTGGCGAGTGCGGCTCATCCCATTCCCTCGGATTTGGAACTCGCGGGTACTCTTCGGCTTCTCGAGACTTCAACCCCCAACGCACGCCGCTCAGGGCCTCTTGGGGTAGGAGCACGATCTGAGGTTTGGAGCGTCGATCGAACGACACCGGCGGTAGCCGTCATAGGTACGGCCCTTCCTCGTAGAGGTCGGTCCCGAGAAATGCCCCGATGTCGAGGATGTCGAAGAGCCCGTTATAGTCAAAGTCACCCTCGCCCCAGCCCCGCGACACCACCGTGTTGAGCGACACCCCGGTGAGCAACGCCGAGACATCGAGGATATCCACCGCGGCGTCAAGATTGATGTCGCCGGCCGCCGCGTACCCGACGGTGATCGAGCCGTCATCGTTGAGAAGATACCCGAGCCCCATGCCCGTGTCGGGTGAGGCCGACCGGGTGATGAAGCCGCTGGCCCCGTTCCAGGTCCCGTCGCTTCGTCCGGCGATGAGCAGGGCTTGCGCGTCGCTGGCCGTCATCCCTCCCGAGGCCACGGTGAACCGACCAACCCCGAGGTCGATCCTTGCCTGCTGTTCAAGCACGATCGACGACAGCGGGATTCCGCCGCCTCCGACATCGAGCTGCACTGTCGCCCCTGACTTCACGGTAAGCCCACCGGAGCCTAGCGCAGCAACGTTGCGGACGATGACGGTGCCCGCGTTCACGATGGTGCCGCCTTGGTGGGAGTTGGTCTTGTCGAGCACGAGGGTTCCGGGCCCTTCTTTGATGAGGGCGCCGCTGCCGGTCCGTACGACGGTGTCGGTGACCGTCTGGCCGGAGGCCACGGTCACCGTCGCGTCGGGGGTCGCCAAGACCTGCACCTCCGCCGCCGTGAGGCCCTTCGAATAGATCCGGAAGTCGTCGACGGAGGCAGTCAGGGCCGGGTCGGCCGAGAACTGGCTCTTGCCGATGAAGTTATTTGTTGATTGCCCAAGCGATGAGGGACGAAGCGTGACGCCTGTATTCGTGCCGACAGCGGCGCCGTTGAGGTAGATCGTGGCGGTGGAGCCGCGAAGCGTGACGGCCACGTGCTGCCAGACGCCGACGGTGAGCGGGGCCGAGGTGTTGACCTGCTGCTCGCCTGCACCGGTATTGATGGCAAACCGTAGGCCACCGTTGGTGGACGGCCGGGTCGTGAGAAACATGAAGGACGTCGTCGAACTACCGAAGTCAAAAATCCGCTGCCAGGTGGCGATCGAATCGGGCTTCACCCAGGCGGCGACCGTGAAGTCGTTCAGGCCGCTGACGATGCCGGTGGGCAGCGAGGCGAAGCCCCCGGTGAACTTCACAGCGTTGCTCCGCATTCCGGCTACGAATGAGATCGATCCGGTCAGTGAGGCGGCGTTGCCATTGCCGGTCGCGTCGGCGAGGGTTGAGCCAGTCGTCTCGTCAGCGAGCAGTCGTGTATCGGCCTCGCGGGCCACGAGTGTTGTGTCGCTCGTGACCACCCTGGCTGTCGCGTCGGCGATGGTCACTCGCAGCGTGTAGGTTCCGGCGGAAGCGAAGGTGGCGGTCGTGGACTTGCCCGCGTTGGTGCCGTTCGACGCGGAGAAGGTGACGGCCCCCGGCGGCGTGCCGACCACGCTCCAGGTGTAGGTGAGCCCCGCCTCGCCACCGTC
>CAJBSQ010000383.1 GCA_903958265.1 uncultured Planctomycetaceae bacterium | reverse complement strand
GGGATTTGTGAGTTTTCTTCCCGATCGGAAGCGTGCGGCCGCAGCGAGGCACAAATCTCACCGGCTCATGCGCGCGTTCCCGACCGCCTGCCGCGTTGCGCTGGGGGCAGGATGGCAGCGGCGAGATTGCCATTCTCGGCTGCAGCCCTGCGAGCCCGGAGGTGCGAGCAGCCGGCCGTCCGGGCCAATGAAACAGCCCGCCGGGGGCATGGATGCCCCGGCGGGCGTGTACTCAGCGAACATCGGCAGGATGCCGATGTTCGCGTGGCTTCAGTCAATAAAGCCGGAGAGCTCTTCGCTGCGGGCGGGAGCCTGTAGCTTGCGGACGGCCTTCGCCTCGATCTGCCGGATCCGCTCGCGGGTCACCTTGAAGATGTGGCCCACTTCCTCGAGCGTGTAGCTGTAACCGTCGCCCAGGCCGTAGCGGAGTTTGATGATCTCCCGCTCACGGTAGGAGAGACTCTTCAGCACCTTGGCGATCCGGTTGCGGAGCATTTCTTGTGCGGCACCGACAGCTGGGTTTTCAGCGCCGGTGTCGGGGAGCAGGTCACCGAAGTGGCTGTCCTCGCTGTTGCCCACCGGGCGGTCGAGGCTGATCGGATAGCGACTCATCGCCGTCACCCGACGCGTCTCGTCCACCGGCGTACCGGCCCGGGCTGCGATCTCCTCGATCGTCGGCTCACGGCCATATTCCTGGAGGAGTTGGCGGGCCACGTTCCGCACGCGGCTCATCGTCTCCACCATGTGCACCGGGATGCGGATCGTGCGGCTCTGGTCGGCCACCGCCCGGGTGATGGCCTGCCGGATCCACCACGTTGCGTAGGTGCAGAACTTGAAGCCGCGGCGGTATTCGAACTTGTCGACCGCCCGCATCAGCCCTGCGTTGCCCTCCTGGATCAGATCGAGGAAGGAGAGGCCGCGATTGCGGTACTTCTTCGCGATCGAAACCACGAGCCGGAGATTGCCCTCCGAGAGTCCCCGCTTCGCCTGCTGGTACTTGGCGAAGATTCCCCGAATCTCGTCAACCCGCCGCTTCAGGCTCCGCGGCGTTTCCTGGCAGCTCTTGAGGATCTGGCGGTACTCTTCGACCAGCTTCTGGCGGCCCGACGGCGGCTGCTTCGACTTCTTGTGGGAGTCGATCTTGGACTTGAGCTCTTTGAGGCGAACGACGAACCGCTCGAGCGTCGGGATCATCGCCTCGATTCGCTGCGTCCGCAGGCCGAGTTCCTCGATGAGCCGCACGCAGCGGGTCCGTCGCTTCCCGAGGCGGGCCCAGGCCTGCCGCCGCTCCGCCATCCGGTGCTTCTTCGACAGCGCGATGCGGTAGTCGGCCTTGTTCTGCTTGATGAGCACCTCGAGCGTCCGCAGGTTGTGCGGCAGCCGGCCGAGGATCTGCTCCTTTTCCAACCGGTCGGTGACCGAGACCTGCACGGTCCGATCGAAGGGCAGTTCGCCCTTGTGCACGCGGACGAGCACCCGGTACGACTGCTGGCAGACGTACTCGCACTCCATCAGCTTCGCACGGAACTTGGCCCGCGTAGTCTCGATCTGCCGGGCGAGGAAGATCTCCTGGGCGCGGGTGAGCAGCGGGATCTCGCCCATCTGCGTCAGGTACATCCGCACCGGGTCGTCGGACCAGTTCTCGACCTGCTCGATCAACGACTCTTCGGCATCGCTAGAAGCATCGACTTCAGCCTCCACGTCGGCTTCAATGTCGGTCTCTGAAATCCCGGCGACGTCGCCGTCGTCGACAAGAAGTTCGGCGTCAGCCTCTTCGGCGTCGACGACCTTCTCGGTCAGTTCCTCAACCTCCTGGGGATTGGAAACGACATCGTCCTCGAGTTCATCCAGCAGCGAGTCGTACAAAGCGGTGCTCCTTCGCGAATCGTTCGATCGAATCCATGGCCGGTAACCTCCGGCCCGCGGGGTGCCACTGGCACCAAGGCATCATTCGGAGAGACGTGAGTGTGATTCAAGGGGCAGGCAAGTCCAGTGCCATGAGCCACGGCCGCGAAGCGGCAAGGACCAGCAGACGGGACGTGCCAACGGGATCTCTATCACGACGACAACCCCTCCGAATGCGGGTCGCCGCCCGGGGGCGACCATACTCTAGTGAAGACGGGGCAGGTTCTAGTGAAGACGGGGCAGGTTCTAGTGAAGACGGGGCAAGACTACCGAAGACGGGGCAGGTTCAGGGCAACGCGGGCGGAAGTTTAGGGAAGAGGGGCAGGAGATGCGGAGAACCGTCGGCGTCAATCGATGGTTTCCGGCGGACGAAACATTATGGCGTTGCCCGGTCCCGGGGGCCAGTTTTTTTTCTGGGGAAACTTGGTTTTTCGATCGATTTGCGGGCTGAAATGGTAAAAGAATCCGACCGGAGGATCTCTGCGGACGCCGCGGTCGCGGATGAGCACCCGTTCTTCGACCGCGGTCCAGAACCCTTTCGAAACCCTGTGGATCGTCAGCGGGATCGTATGCCGACAGCCGAGCGGATCTATCTGGTGCCATGCGAGTGCTCCGAACGCATTCGCGCTACCGCGGGGCAGGCCGGCGAACGGCTCGCGTGTCCGGCATGTGGCCGAGGTGTGGATGTGCCACGGTTTCGGGACCTGACGGCATGCGAGTGTGAACGCCCGGCGACGCTCCCGCGGGCAACTCGCTGGGACGCGGGCCGCGGGCTGCTGCTTGCCGGGATCGCCGGTGCGGTCGTCTCGGCGACCCTTGCGGTGAGCCTGGTTCGCGTCGGGTCGCTGTTCTTTCCACAGCCTCCCGATCTGCTGCTCATCCGTGATGCGGTGGTGAAAGCCCCGCTGACCGATATCCAGGCGGCATGGCAGTCACTCGCCCGCACCGGCGTGCGCCGGCCGGCGACTCAGGATGAGCACCGATTGGAGCAGTTCGCCAGGACCACGTCGGGCGTGGTGACCCTGCTCTGGGTGCTCGCCGGCGTCGGCACTGCGACCGCGCTGGCCGGTGTCGCGATGCTCGCGACGGCCGGGAAGCGATCCAGGACCCACTCTGGTATCCACTCTGGGACGGAGCCGCACGGAGCACGACGATGAAGGCCGCGTTCATCGACCGCCCGGGGCCGCCGCAGGCCATCATCCACGGCGACCTTCCCGATCCCGTGCTGGGACCCCGCGACGTGCTGGTGCGGGTGCGGGCCTGCGGCGTGAATCCGATCGACATTTATATCCGGAGCGGCGCCGTCGCGATGCCGCTGCCGTCGCCGTTCATCGTCGGCTGCGATCTCGCGGGCGACGTGCTTGCCGTGGGTTCGGAGGTGGATCGCCTCCGCCCCGGGATGCGAGTCTGGGGATCCAACCAGGGACTGCTCGGCAGGCAGGGCACGTTCGCCGAACTCGCGGCCGTCGACGAACGCTGGCTCTCTCCGCTTCCCGAGGGCGTGACCGCCCGCGACGCGGCGGCTGCGGCGCTGGTGTCGATCACGGCGCACCTCGGGCTCGTCGGGCGGGCCGGCGTTAGGCCGGGCGAGACGGTCTTCGTCAACGGCGGTTCGGGGGGCGTCGGCTCCGCGGTGGTGCAGATCGCGAAGTTGCTGGGCGGGCGGGTGATCGCCACCGCGGGATCCACCGAGAAGCAGGCCCGCGTTCGCGGATTCGGCGCGGACGTCGTGCTCGACTACCGTGCCCACGACCTCGTCGACCAGGCCAGGGCGGCGGCGCCGGCCGGTGTCGACGTCCTCTGGGAGACGCAGCGGGAGCCCGATTTCGACCGCGCCGTATCGCTGCTCGCCGATGGGGGGCGGATGGTGATCATGGCCGGCCGCGAGGCGCGGCCGCCGTTTCCCGTCGGTCCGTTCTACGTGAAGGGCTGCACGCTGATCGGATTCGTGATGTTCAAGGCGTCGTGGCAGGATCAGGCCGCGGCGGCCGCCGACATCAGCCGCTGGCTGGCTGCCGGACGGCTGCGGGTGCCGATCGACCGCGTGCTGCCGCTGGCCGACACCGCCGCCGCCCATGCCCTGCAGGAGGCGGCCACGGTCGGGAGGTCAGGCGGACTGGCCGGCAAGATCGTGATCGAGCCATGACTGCGGCCGTGCCAAGCGGCATGATCGTCGGCGTGGCGGCCTGCGGGTGCGTCTGGGTGGCATCGTTCCTCGCGCCGGCCGCGGCCGAGCCACCGCGATCCCCGGGCGAAACCCGCGCCGGTATCTTCGGGATGGAGGCGACCGGCAACCGGTTCGTCTACGTGTTCGACCATTCGGCGAGCATGGGGGATCCCGAGGGGCGGCCCCTCGCGGAGGCCAAACGGGAACTCATCGAGAGCATCGAGGGCCTGGGCGACTCCCGGCAGTTTCACGTCATCTTCTACAACGAGCGGCTCACGGTGTTCGCCCCGTCGGGGCACCGGGGTCGGCCGATCTTCGCCGATGACGACAACAAGCAGGCGGTCCGCCGCTTCGTCGAGGCGATCGATGCCGAAGGGGGCACGCGGCATGCCGCGGCGCTCGCCGCGGCGCTGAAACTCTCCCCCGACGTGATCTTTCTGCTGACCGACGCCGACGAACGAGACGACCTGACGGAGGACGAACTGCGGCAGCTCACCCGATCGCTCGGCCGCACGCGGTGCCTCGTCGCGCAGTTCGGCGGCGGCGAAGGTCGTCAATCGCCGCGGCTTGCCCGGCTCGCCGCCGAGTCAGGGGGCGATTACCGCGTCGTCGATACCCCGTAGAACACCGTACTCCTGATCGAAACGGAGCGCCGATTCGCTGGCTCACAGTCGGGCGAGTCGCGGCGGTGGTGCGGTGAGGACAACCGTGGACCACGGTGAGACGAGGTGGGCGTTCGGCTCCCGGCGGTCGGTGCCGGGCATGCTGGTGCTCAGCGGCGCGTCGACTGATTCCCTGCGGCGGGTTGGGTCGGGCCTGAGCGGGATCGCTGCCAGGAACCTCCCATCGCCTCGATCCCGGCGGCCACGTTGGGGAACATCCCGCTCCAGGTTCGCTGCTGCTCCGCGGTCGCGGGCTGTTGAGGCTGCGGTTGCTGCTGACCACGGGCCGGTTGGCCGCTCGCCTGCTGCCCCCGTGGCGGCTGCTGGCCGCGACGTGCGGGCGGCTGTCCGGCCGGCGGAGCCGGAGTCCGCGACGGTTGCCGCGTCGCAGCCTTCACGGCGGGAGGTCCCGGAGGCTCCGGCCGCGGCGTGGTGAACGAGGTGTCCGCCTGCAGGGCGATGCGCTCGGGCACGACGAGGTAGCGTCCGGCATCACCTGCGGCGGCGGACGAACGGCCGCCCGACTGGCCGGCGGACTGGCCGGCGGACGTCATCACCGAGGGCATCGACTGCACGTCGGTGGCGACCGCCTCCTCCATGGCCTCGTCGTTCGGATCGGCAGCGGCGATCGAGGGGCGTCGCGGGGTGGGTGGATCGATGTCGGTCGGCGATGGTGGAATCGGTTGACGGGCTGCCGCAACCGCCGTCGGCTCGGCGGGCGTGGGTTCGGACGTGGCCGCGATCGCAGTCGCGGGCGGAGCAGCCGCTCTGGCAGGCTCGGCGGCGGGCTTGGCTGCAGGCTCGGCGGCAGGCGTGCTCGCGGCAGGCTCGGCTGCAGCGACTGCCATGGGTGTCGGCTCCGGGGTCATCGGCTGTGCCGCGATTGGCGTTGGGGTCGAGGTGACTGCCTGCGCGGGTGGCTCGATGGCGGGAGACGGCGGCGCGACAACCGACTTCGTCCGGGCGACGGGTGTGGTTGCCGGTGGGGCCAGCGACTCCGCGGGCATCCACGGATCCGCCTGCGTCGACGTTGAGTTTGGTGCGGCAGTTGCGGCCGCGGGAGCCGGCGCGATGAACGACTCGCCCGCCACGCTCGCCTGCGGTGTCGGTCCAGAGCGAATGAGCTGCACGGCGAGCAGTGGCTGCCCTTCCCGCACCGCATGCCGCAGCACGAAGCCGTCGAACGAGTCGCCCGCCCGCAGAGCCGACGACGGCAGCATGGCCTTGGGCCAATCCTTGAGCGCGACGTCCCACACGGTGACGGACGCCCCCTGGGGCAGTGGCCGGAGCGCCACGAAGATTGGTTCGCACTCCACCTGCGGCCGCCGCTGCGCCAGGTGCACGTCGAGCACGCGGTTCACGCCGACGGCTGCTGCCGCGCCCGCGATGAACGCCGCGGCGAACACGGTCAAAGACTTCGGTCGGTGGCGGGTGGCCGTGGGACTGGTGGTCGCGGCTGACATGCGTACCTGATCCTCAGAAGGAACACTCTTCCCTCCCAAGATCGGCAGCCGCGCGAGGCTCCGGACACCTGTCGATCGCGGGCCGTCCCGTGTCCACCAGCATGCCGCGGGCCCCCAGACGGCGCACCTTCACTCGACGGACGGATCGCCACCGGCTGCGGCAGACGCGAAGACTGGGTCGACACTGCGGGCGAGCGGACGGATCACGAGCAGCCGCATCGTGCCCCGGTCGCCCCCGCCGCCGTGATCTCGCAGCAGCCCGTCGCCGACGGTCGTGCTCGGCTCGCCAGCGCACCCGATCAGCAGCATCCCTCCGGGCGGCAGCGTGACATCGACGCCGAGGTGTTCCATTCGATGGCGGCGCTGGCCGGTCTCTAGGCGAAACATCCCATCCTCGCCAACCCACGACTTCTCGACCGGCCCGTGCTTGATCTCGGGCACGGCCTCCAGCGTGATGCGGCCGTCGGCTGCCGGTCGGGCCTCGATCGCGAACTGCGGCGTGGCCTCGTCGTAGGTGCCGCCGCGGACCTCTCCATCGGCCTGTTCGAGCAGCACCAGGTTGGTCAGCCGCGTCGCGGTGACCAGTTCGCTGCGCCGTCCTGGCAACACCTGCAACAGGCGGCGGGCCAAGGCCGGATCGACGCCCACGATCTCGCCAACCGCTTCATCCGCAGACGCCGCCGCGAGCCGGTCGGCCACTTCGGGAGGCAGGTCGCCCGTCACGATTCCGACGCGCATCCCGTTGGCATTGAGCGAGCGCCGTAGGGAGTCTCCGAGCGCCTGCTCATCGACGTGATTCCAGAGCTGGTCGCGGAACTTCGGGTCGTCGTCGGCGCAGCGGATGAAGAGCACCTCGAGGTGGATCGTGCGGGGAGCGGGCTTTGAACCCGCCGGCGTCGCGGTCCGGTTCGCCGTCGCTGCATCGGTGGCCAGCATGCCGGAGCCGACGAGCCGGCAGCCCGCCGTTGCGATACCGCAGGCGATGATCGGCAGCAGCCAGCGGGCGGTCGCCGTGGGGGGCCGCATGGGTGGTGACCGCCGGTCGGCGGTGGCGCGGGGTGATGGGAAGGTGGGTAGGTAGAGAAACCCACGCGCGGGGTCAATGACGCCTTCGAACCCGCGCCGCCGGGGAAGGGCGAAGCCTCCTCCGCGGGAGGATCTTGCCCAGGGCCCGGCCGGCAGGTCATTCCGCGACGGGCGAAATCCTCAACGCTCGTCGTCGCCCTTCCCCGGCTTCCCCAGGCGACCACTAGAGCGCAGTCGACTTCCGTGGATCGCCGGCTCGGGGGCGGCAAAAGTCGCGTCGCCGGGCGAGGATACGCCCAAGGCTCCGCGAGCGTTCGCCGACCCCCTTCGCCTACCCGCCCTCGCTGACGGAGACGACGCTGCACATACCGTGGATGCGATCCAGCGTCCCAGGACGTGTCAGGGTTCCAAACCTGCAGCCACTACGCCATCGCCTTCACGGCGTTGGTGAAGATCGTGAGCCCGGCGCCGGAGGCGGATGGGTCGAGCCGGCCGTGCCAGGAGGGATGCTGCGTGGCGTCGATGAAGCGTTCGGGATGCGGCATCAGCCCGAACACGCGGCCCGACGGATCGCAGGCGCCCGCCACGTCGCCCACCGCGCCGTTGGGATTCGTGGGCCGGCCCGCGTCGTCGCAGGCGTAGGTGAGTGGCAGCTGACCGGCGGCGCGGAGCGGGCCGAGCCGCGCTGGATCGCGGAGCACGAAGCGGCCCTCGCCGTGGGCGACGGGAAGCTCGAGGTCGCCCAGTCCGCGGAGGAAGACGCATGGCCCCGGCCCGCATGCCAGCCGCACCCAGCGGTCGATGAAGCGGCCCGATGTGTTGTGGGCCAGCGATGCCTCCTGCCGCCCGCTGGCAGGATCGGCGAGCAGCAGGCCGGTCTGCAGGAGCACCTGAAAACCGTTGCAGATCCCGAGCACGAGCCCGCCGCGCTCGCGGAACTTCACCAGCGCATCGGCGAGCCTGGTCTTGAGCTCCAGCGCGAAGATGCGGCCGCTGGCGATGTCGTCGCCATAGGAGAAGCCGCCGGGAATGCAGAGGATCTGACAGTCGTCGGCGATCGCCGGCCGTTCCGCGAGCGCCCGCACGTGGACGCGACGGGCGATGCCGCCGGCCCGCTCGAAGGCGTGCGCCGTCTCGTGGTCGCAGTTGGTGCCCGGAGCACGCAGGATCAGAGCGCGTGGTGACAGCATCTCAGGTGGCCTCCCCCCGCCAGCTGCGGGCGAGACGGTCCACGGGGATCCGCTCCACCGTGCCGTCCGTGGCCCAGATGGCGATCGCGGGCTCTGCCGTCACCTCGCCGATCCACCCCCAGGCCACTCCCGCCATCTGCTGGGCAAACGCCTCGGCATCCACCGGCCGGACCTCGCAGACGAACCGGCCCGGTGTCTCGCCAAACGCCACCGCGAGGTCGGGGCCGGCCCCGACCTCGTCGCAGGGCACGTCGGCCAGCACCACCGCGGCGCCGGTCGCCCCGCCGATCGCCATCTCGGCGACGGCCGTGAGCAGCCCACCATCCGAGACGTCGTGGCAGGCCTGGACCAGCCCAGCCCGCAGGGCTGCCGCGACCCCGCGGCAGACCGCGAGGCAGGCGGCCGCATCAACCGTCGGCACCGCCCCGCCGCTCACGCGGCCGGCCAATGCCAACTGCGTGCCAAGAACTTCGGCTCGGGTCACGCCGACCACCGCCAGGCGGTTGCCCAGAGCCTTGAGGTCGGGCGTACACGTGGCCCGCACATCCTCGACCTGCCCCAGCGCCGTGGCCAGCAGGGTGGGTGGGATCGAGATCTCCCTCACGCTGCCGGTGATATCGGTGAACGTGAATACGTTGTTGAGGCTGTCCTTGCCGCTCACAAACGGGGCTGAGAAGGCAATCGCCATGTCGTGGCAGGCCCGGCAGGCCTCGACGAGCGTGCCGAGCGACTCCTCCCGCCGCGTGTCACCCCAGCAGAAGTTGTCGAGCAGCGCGATGCGGTCGGGATCGGCCCCCGCCGCCACGGCGTTGGTGATCGCCTCGACAATGGCTCCGGCCGCCATCTGGTAGGGATCGAGCCAGCCGAGCCGGTGCCTCAGGCCCACGCCAAGCACGATGCCGCGGTTGCGGCCGAGCACGCCGCGGATCACGGTGCCATCGGCGGGGCCCTCTCCCGGCCCGAGGAGCGGCTTGATGACCGAGCAGCCCTGCACCTCGTGGTCGTACTGACGGATGATCCACTCCTTGCTCGCCACGTCGGGCAGCGCGAGCATGCGCACGAGGCACTCGCCGAGCGAGCCCGCGCCGTGCCAGGTCACTGGCACGGCAGCCGGGCCGCGGTGCCGTGACGTCAGCCGCTGCTTCGGCCGCCCCTCGTGGAGGAAGTGGCAGTCGAGGTCGCCGGCCGTCCGGCCCTGCCACTTCAGCACGATCCGGCCGGTGCCGGTGAAGCTGCCGATGGCGGTCGCCTCCACCCCCTCGTCGGCGGCGATCCGCGCGATCGCCGGCCAGTCGGCGGGGCCGACGGCCAGCACCATCCGCTCCTGTGCCTCTGAGATCCAGACCTCCGTCGCCGAGAGTCCCTCGTACTTCAGCGGCACCTGGTCGAGATCGACGTCGGCCCCGAGCGTCGCCCCCATCTCGCCGACCGCGCTCGACAGCCCGCCGGCGCCGCAGTCGGTGATCGCGTGGAAGAGCCGCTGGCGCGAGGCCTCGAGCACGAAGTCGGTGAGCATCTTCTCGTTGATCGCATGGCCGATCTGCACCGCCCCGCCACTCTCGGTTTCGCTCGCGCTCGAGAGCTCGATGCTCGAGAACGTGGCCCCGTGGATGCCGTCGCGGCCGGTGCGACCGCCGGCGACCACCACCAGGTCGCCCGGCTGGACCGCGCCCTCCGCGCTGCCGCGCGGCATGATGCCGACAGTGCCGCAGAACACGAGCGGATTGCCGATGTAGCCCGGGTCGAAGGCGACGGCACCGGCGATCGTGGGGATGCCCATCCGGTTGCCGTAGTCGCGAACGCCCGCGGCCACGCCGGCGAGCAGCCGCCGGGGGTGGATCACGCCCGGCGGGATCTCGGCGGCCGGCGTGTCGGTAGGCGCCACGCAGAACACGTCGAGGTTTGCGATCGGCTTGGCGCCCAGGCCCGTGCCGAGCACGTCGCGGATCACGCCCCCCAGCCCCGTGGCGGCGCCGCCGTAGGGCTCGATGGCCGAGGGATGGTTGTGCGTCTCCACCTTCACGCAGATGTCGTGGTCGCCATCGAACCGCACCACGCCAGAGTTGTCACGAAACACGCTCACGCACCAGTCGCGGGGTCCGAGCTTCTCCCGGATCGTTCGCGTGGCGGCAAACACCGTTTCCTTGAGCAGGTTGTCGTATCGCGACTCGCCGGCCGGCCCCGAGTGGTCGACGGCGCTGGAGAGCGTCTTGTGGCAGCAGTGCTCGCTCCAGGTCTGGGCGATCGTCTCCAGTTCGATCTCGAAGGGGTCGCGGCCCGCCGCGGCGAAGTGGTCGCGGACGCCGTGCAACTCGCGGACCGTCAGCGCCAAGCACCGCGTGCGGCTCAGCTGCTCCAGAGCGTCGTCGTCGAGTCCGGTCAGCCGAATCGTCTCTTGCGTGAAGGTCCAGGTGCGGCCACCGGCGAGTGACGCGATCGTCAGCGGCCCCACGACCACGTCCTGGATCGCGTCGTTGGCCAGGTGCCGATTGGCCAGCCGCTCGACGTCGGCCGCTCCGATCGCAGGCAGCCAGTACTTCTTCATGCTCCGGACGATCACGCGATGGCCCAGGGCCGCCGCGGCCTGCTGGGCGGTGAGGCCGGCAGGGTCGGTGACGCCCGTTCGCGGCAGCACGTGGACCACGGTGGCCAGGCCGTCGGCCGGCTGCACGAGCCGCGGCGCCGCCGCCTCATCGACCACGAATGACTCGGTGACTGGATCGGCCAGGAGGCAGGCCGCCAGCCGCTCCACGTCGTCGCGGGACAACTCCCCCTCGATCAGCCAGCCCGCGGCGGTGCGGGCCCGGTCGCAGCCGACGATGCCCAGTTCGGTCGCACCGGCGACGACCTCGCGGGCCGCGTGGTCGGTCGCCCTGTCGGCCGGCCAGACGTCAACTTCCCACAGCATCGCGATGATCCTTGGCGCGGGAGAGGAGGGCGACGAGCCGCCGGCGGTCGCCCGCCTCGATCACCGTCAGGAGTTTCTCGACTTCCACGGCGAACCGCCGCATCGCGGTGCCCACGTTGCCGGCGTTGTCGAGCAGGATGTCGGCCCAGAGTTCCGGGTCACCGGCGGCGATCCGGGTGGTGTCGCGCCAGCCGCCAGCGGTGAAGGTGCGGGTAGCCGGCGGCGTGGCGGCGGCGACCGCCGCCGCGATCAGGTGGGGCGCGTGGCTCGTGGCCGAGAGGATTCGGTCGTGCTCCCGCGGCGGCATCATGAACACCGTCGAGCCCAGCGCCGACCAGAGTTCGCCAACCTCGTCGGCATCGCGGTGGGGCGTCGCCGTCGCGGGTGTGACCACCGTCACGCGGCCCACGAAGAGTTCGCCATCGGCTGCGGCCGGACCCCGTCGGTGGCTACCTGCGATCGGGTGGCTGCCGACAAACCGGCCGCGGCGACTCCGCCGGCGCCGCTCCCAGCCGGCCACGATCGAAGCCTTCGTGCTCCCCGCGTCGGTGACGAGGGTGCCGGGGCGGATGACCGCATCAACGGCGTCGAGCAGGGTCGGGATCGTCGCCACTCCGGCCGCGACCACCACGAGATCGGCATCGGCCACCGCGGCGACATCGACCGCCGCCTCGGTGATGCAGCCCGCCTGCTTCGCGGCAGCGAGCGAGGCCTCCGATCGGCCCACGCCGATGATCCGGCCCGCAAGTCTTCGCGCCCTGAGAGCCTTGCCGATCGACCCACCGATCATGCCCACGCCCACGATTGCGACGACGGGCCAGTGGGCTCGGGTGGTCATGGCGGCTGCGAAGGAGGGCGTAGCGACGGCGTTGTACCAGATGCCGCGGGCGTGTGTTAGAACGTCGAGCGGCGAGGCGGAACGGCGGCCAAAGAAGGCCCGGAGTGCGTTGATGCCGGGGTGGCGAAGGATGCCCGACGCGGTGCTCGTCGGCCTGCTCGACAGGCTTGGCATTGCCGCCTCGGCCGGCATCGACCTGCGGCGGGCCTGGGATTCGGAAGCGGGCCGGCTGCCGGCCCGCTGGCGGCCTGCCATGCGGCAGGTCGCCGAGCACCTCCGCGGCGGCACCGATCTTGCCGCTGCGATGGCCTCGGCGGCCGGGGTGTTTCCCGCGGTCGTGCTCGGGATGGTCCGCGTTGGTGACCGCACCGGGCGGCTTGCCGAGACGCTCAGGGAGACCTCGCAGACCGTGGCGCGAACGGTCGCCTCCCGCCGTCAACTCCGCGCCGCGGTCGCGGGCCCCGCGGTCCGGGTCGCCGTGGCGGTTGCCGCGATCGGCGTGTTGATCGTCGTTTCGGGAACGGCTCGCGGACTGGATGGCAAGCCACTCGACATGGTGGGGCTGGGCCTGACGGGCGTTGCCGGGCTGGTCAGGTTTCTCGGGGCGGTGGCGGCAGTCGTCGCCGGAACGGCAGTCGCGTGGCCGATCGTGGCACGCAGCTGGCGGGATCATGGCTGGGCCCGAGCGGTGGGGAAACGGATTCCCTGGCTGGGGTCGGCGGCGCGGTCGGCCGAGGGGGCGGCGTGGAGCCGGGCTGCGTCGCTGGCTGCGCATGCGGGCCTGAGCCCCGGGGAACTGGTCGACCTGGCCTCCGCGGCCGCTCCGGGGCTCTCCATCGAGCGGACGCTCCTCGAGGGCAGACTCCGGCAGGGCCACGATCTGGCCGAGGCGCTCGGCGAGGTGGGGAGGCTGCCGCGGGAGATCCTCGAGGCCATCGCGGTCGGTGAGATGACCGGGAATACGGCGGAAACCCTCGATCGAGTGGCCGGCCGGCTCGAGGAAGCGGCCATTCGAGGCTCCGCTGCCGCCGTGCGGGCGGTTGGATTCGTCGCCTGGGCCCTGGTCGCAGCCCTGGTCGCCATGCTGGTCATCCG
>CAJBSQ010000382.1 GCA_903958265.1 uncultured Planctomycetaceae bacterium | reverse complement strand
GAGACGACGGCGAGGCACTGCGGCAGCACGAGCACGTCGCCCCCGCAGAACCACTCGCAGGCCTGCAGGCCCAGCCAGACGAGGATCACGTTGCCGAGGATGCAGTAGTCTTCGCGGGCATGCAGGGCGGTATCCCAGAAACCCCGGGTCACCACCATCGACGTCCAGGACTGGTCTTCGGCAAAGAGCAGGGGCGAGAGGTACGCCGCGGGCGCGCGGGCGAAGAACACCACGAAGGCCACCGCCGTCGCCGCAAGAAACTGAAACAGCGGCGAGGCGAGCACCCGGAAGAGCTCCTCGCGGAATGGTCGCGTCGGGTGGGCTTCGCTTGCTGCCATGGTTCAGATCGCCCGATCGTCAAACACGAACTCGAGGTTGAGGCACGCCGCGGGAGGGATCGGGAGCGGTGTCGCCCCCTCTTGCTTCCGCCGCACGCTCAAGGCCGCGGGCTGACCCACCGCGGTGAACAGCGGCAGCCCGGCCGGCCGCTCGGGCCGGCCGGCCGCAGCCACGATCCGCAGGGCGTACCGCCCGGCGAAGCTGTCTGAAATCGGGGCGAAGGCGAGGTCGATGAATCCCCAGTCGCTCGTCGCGGCGGCATCGAAGGTGCCACTGCGAACGACCTTACGCGATCGACCATCGGCGGCGATCTCGAGCAGCGACCAGGTGCATGCATGGGCATCGGGCACGTGCCGCCAGGTGACCGTTTGGAGTCGCAGGCCCGCCAGGCCATCGCGACCCACGTCGAACTCCTGCCGCACGACGAGGCCGTCGGAGAGTTGGACCGGCCACTGAAACCCGCCCACGCGAACGCGGTGGTCGCATGCCTTCACCTGCGCATCAAACGCTGGCCTCGCCCAGGCCTCCACAGACCGGAAGGCCGCCGCCGTCGCGAGCCCCAGGGTGGCGAGGCAGAGCGTCCAGGCGGTGGCCCGCCTTGCCCAGCGGCCCGCCAGCCGCGGGAGGTCGTGTCGGGTGCTCGTCATGGTGTTTCTCAGGCAGCAGCCTGCGGCCGCGGCAGGTCGGCGTGCTTCGTCAGGTCGGCGAGCCGCGCTGAGACCGTAGGATCGAACTTCTGAGCCGTCGAGAGACTCTCGACAACGGCCTGGATGTCGGTGCCCACGGCCTCCCACGAGGCCAGCCGGGCCTGCAGCGCCGCCAGATCGTCGTCGGCCTCGGCGCGGATCCTCATCCATTCCCGGCGCACGTGGGCGTTCTCCCGTTCGAGCCTGGCCGCCCGCGCCCACTCCACCACGGCCATGTCCGCGGTCGTCATCGGGACGTCCACAGGCAGCGTGGAGGACGAAGCCGCGGCGTCGCGGAGCCGGTGGTAGACATCGACGGCCTCGGCGCAACTGGCGGCCAGCAGCGCCGCGCGAAACCCGTCCCGATCACCCTGGAGCAACTCGGGACGGAAGCGGTTGGTGGGTTCCCCGAGGGGGATGCCGAACCGGTCGCGCACCGCCGTGAACACCTCCTGCGGATCGGTCGAGACCTGCGTCATCTCCCGGATGATGCACCGCTCGGGATGCCGGGTGATGAACCGCAAAATCAGGCGGTTGTAGTGCAGCCAGACCCGGGCCGCGAGCGCGGGGTTGTAGACGAACGCGGGATCGCCGCGCCGAAAGAAGGAGTCGACCACCTCCCAGGGCCTGCGGAAGACGAAGACGAAGCTCGCGTCGGGAAGCAGGTCGGCCCAGAACTCGAGAAACAGGATGGTTCGGGGATCCTTCCACCCCCAGACGCCCCCCTGCCGTCGCCGGATCTCGACCAGGGTCGTGGCCTCGGCCCGCATCGGTTCCGGCACCACGGGGATCGCGTCGGCCGTGAAGCCCTCCGCAGGCAGGCCGTTGCCCACCAGCGCCCGCTGGTGAAACTCGTAGAAGTCAAGATCCTCGAAGTGACCGACGTCGTTGCCGTTGCCGGCGCCAAGGAGCCGGGCACCCACCGAGACACCCGCCCCGTCGAAGAGCGACGCGAGCAGCGACGTCCCCGAACGGTGCATGCCGCCGATCACCAGCACGCGGTCGCTCCGCGGATCACTCGCTTCGGGAGATGGACATGCCGTCATGGGAACGACCACACGGAGTTCGCTCCCGTGAGCAGGAGCGGTCGGGCAATGCTGGGGGCGGGTTTTTAGGCCGCGGGGGGCGGCGGCTCAAGCCCAGTGATGGTCGCGGTCCCTCCCTGGGGAGGGAATCCCGCGACTCCCGAAAACGCCGGGGGTTCCGACCTTGATCCGCCCCCGCGGCTTTCGCTATCACCCCACCTTATCCCCCGCGGCCACCAGTCCGAGCCCGGAAAACCGGCGGGGATCAGGCCATCTATCGACCCGCAGCAGACGACACCAGAGGCACCGACGCTATGAAGATCGGTAGGGCAGTTGCCGAAGCGGCCGAGCTGGTGCCCGGCATGACACCGCTCATCACGAAGATGCAGTCACGGATGCGGGCTTCGCGATCGCGGCGGCGGCTCCGGCGGATCCAGCAGGCGCAGGCTGTCGCCGACCAGCCTCTCTCCACGGTCGAAGAGCTCGTCGGGATGTCGGCCTCGCCCGCCGAGTATGCCGCTTGGATCGTCTCGCAGGAGGTGCCCCGTGACCGGCAGCGGGAGCAGACGCATGCCCGCCACGACACCACCGCCGCGGCTCCGCTGGTCAGCGTGCTGATCCCGGTGTACCGCGTGAAAACCAGGTTCCTGGTCCGGACGCTCGAGTCGCTCGCCGCCCAGACCTTTCGTAACTGGGAAGCCTGCCTGGCCTGCGCCGCCCCCGACGATCTCGACAACCGCCGCCTGCTCGAGAAGTGGGCGGCCCGCGACCCGCGGTTCCGCGTCGCATTCCTCGACTCCAACGGCGGCATCTCGGCCAACTCCAATGCCGCACTCTCGATGGCCCAAGGCGACTTCGTCGCCCTGCTTGACCACGACGACGAACTCGCCCCCTTCGCACTCGCGCGGATGGCCGAGGCGATCGCCGCCGATCCTGAGGCTGACTTCCTCTACTCCGACAAGGACAGCATCGACGAAGACTCGACGCTCCGCCAAAACGCACTGTTCAAGCCCGAGTGGAGCCCCGAGATCCTGTTTTCGGTCAACTACCTCACGCACTTCAACCTGATGCGGCGCAGCATCGTCGACGAGATCGGCGGCTTCCGCAGCGAGACCGACGGCGCCCAGGATTGGGACATCTTCCTGCGGGCCTGCAGCCGGTCGCGGCACGTGGTTCGCGTGCCCGGCGTGCACTACCACTGGCGGATCCACGCCGCCTCCACGTCGACGGGCATCGCCGCCAAACCCTACGCGCTCGACGGGCAGCATACGGCACTGCTCGACCACGCCGCCCGACTCGGCCTGCGGGCCGACATCGTGCGGAACGATGACTCGGGCTTCCACGTGCAATGGCCGGCGCCCGCCGCGGGCATGCACGTCGTGATCGATGGCACGGGCTCCGACGCAGG
>CAJBSQ010000381.1 GCA_903958265.1 uncultured Planctomycetaceae bacterium | reverse complement strand
GGATTCCAGAGGATGTACTTCGCCCGCCCGTGGAGGGCGTCGGGCATCCAGAACACCGGCGTGAGGAACATCAGAAACTGCATCGCGGAGGCCACGATCGGCGCCATGTCGCGATACCGTGCCGTGAGGATGCCGAGAATGATCGAAATCGCATGGAGGTTGACCAGCACCAGCAGCAAGCCGGGCACGAACACCAGCTGCCGTGACGACAGCCCGACGCCCGCCCAGATCGCGACCGGCACATAGAGGATGATGTGGTGGGCCAGTTGAATCACCTGCTTCGCCAGGCTCCGCCAGACGAATACGCTCAGCGGGAACGACGCCTGCTTGAGGTACGGCGCCGCGGCGATGAAGACCTGGCACGCCTCGGTGATGGTGCCGACGAAGAAGTGCCAGAAGATCACCCCGAGGGCGAGGTGCGGATAGAACCGGCTGAGGGGCACATCAAAGAGCACCGCGTAGAGCGGCCCCATCCCCAGCAGCAACAGCCCCATGCTGAGCGTGATCCAGAGCGGCCCCAGCAGCGATCGTCGGTAGCGGAGCACCGTGTCGTACCAGGCGAGGGTCCACCAGAGGTCGACCTGCCGCGTGCCCTGCAGCCAGTCGGCGAACGAGCCCCCCTCGTCGCTGGAACCATCGGTGCCGTTCATTGGGCTCATCGCGGGAACCGGATCGGGCTGCGGCAGTGGCGGCGGCCCCGCGGCCGGAGTACCGTGCAGTGGGTGCCGCGGAGGCTGCTCCTGCGACAGTAGGGTGGCGGCAGCGGCAGGTCAAATCCGCGGATCCGCCCTCGCCGACGGGATCGTTTTCCTGCCATGCCCGCCGCCGACGTCACCGTGATCATCGTGAACCACGACGGCGGCCACCACGTGGTGCGGTGCCTGAAATGCCTCGCCGTCCAGACGAGTCTCCCGGCGAGGATCATCCTCCTCGACAACGCCAGCCAAGACGACTCCGCCGCGGCCTGCGCGCGGACGATCGCCGGCGACGAACGGCTGCGGCACCGCGCACAGGTCCAGGAGCTCGACGGCAACCTCGGCTTTGCGGCCGCCTGCAATCGCGGCATCGACGCGGCCGACACGCCGCTGGTCGCCCTGCTCAATCCCGATGCCTTTCCGGAGCCCGAGTGGCTGGAGCGCATGCTTGCCGCCGCCGCCGCTCATCCGGAGGCCGCGGCCTTTGGTTCGCGGCAGATGCTCGACGATCGGCCCGAGGTGATCGACGGCCTCGGCGACCGCTGCCACGTCGGCGGCCTCGTGTGGCGCGGTGGTCATGGCCGCCGGCTGGCTGCCGACGATCTCCGCAGCCGCGAAATCTTCTCGCCGTGTGCGGCCGCAGCGATCTATCGCACCGCCGCCGTGCGGGACGTGGGGGGCTTCGACGACGACTTCTTCTGTTATGTCGAGGATGTCGATCTCGGCTTCCGGCTCAGGCTCGCAGGGCACGTCGCCCGGAGCGTGCCTGACGCGGTGGTGCGGCATGTCGGCGGGGGCAGCGGCCGCGACGGCGGCCGCGCGGCCAGTTTCTTCGGCCATCGGAATCTCGTCTGGTCGTACGTGAAAAACATGCCGGCCATGCTGTTGATCGTGTTTTTGCCCCTCCATCTGGCGGAGACTATTCTGGCAGGTGCGGTGCTCACGGCCCGCGGGCACGGCGCCGCCTTCGTGCGGGCCAAGTGGGAGGCACTCCGCGGGCTCCCAACCGCCTGGCGAAAGCGGGCCGGGATCCAGGCGCGGCGGAGAGCCTCGACGGCGGCCATCTGGCGGGCGCTCGACAAGAGCCTGTTCACACGCGGGTAGCGGGGCGGCGATGTCACACGAGCAGGTC
>CAJBSQ010000380.1 GCA_903958265.1 uncultured Planctomycetaceae bacterium | reverse complement strand
TGGCATCCTCGTCGAGGATGATCTTGCCACCGAGTTTGGGGAGCACGTCGGCCATCGTCTCGAGATAGAGCCGCTGCCGCGTGACGGCCGGGGCTTTCTCATACAGCTCGAGGAGCGCCTTGAAGCGGGCCACGTCGCCCTCTGCCTCATTCACCCGCTTGAGCGCGTAGCCCTCGGCGTCGCGGAGCTTTCGCTCGGCCTCGCCGCTGGCCCGCGGCACCACCTTGTTGTATTCACCGTTGGCCTGATTGATCATCTGCTCCCGCTCCTGCTGGGCGCGATTGACCTCGTCGAACGAGCGCTGCACTGCTGTGGGTGGATGCACGTTCTTGAGCTGCACCTGCTGCACCCGTAGCCCCATCCCGAGATCTTTGACGAGGTCGGTGAGTTTCGCGATCGCGTCGGTCTCGATGCCCTGGCGGCCAATGGTGAGCACCTCGTCGACCGTGCGGTCGCCCACCACCTCTCGCATCACGCTCTCGGCGAGGTCGCGGAGCGTGGGGCCGGGCTCCCGCATGTTGAAGAGGAAGGCCTCGGGGTCGGCAATCTCATACTGCACCACCCATTCGACATGAGCCGCGTTGAGGTCGCCCGTGACCATGTCGCTCTCCTTCGCCTGCTCCAGCGACACCTGGTCGGGGTTGGTCACACCCGACGAACCGAACCCAAACTCCATCTTCAGTTGCCGCTTCACCGGCAGGATCGTGACCGTATCGATGCCGAAGGGAACCTTGAAGCGAAGGCCTGGCCCGACGGTGCCGATGTATTTTCCGAACCGCTGGACGATGCCCACGCTCTCCGGGCCGACCGTGTAGACGCCCCGGGCCAGGCCGGCGACCACGAGCGCCAGCATGGCTAAGGCCGCGATGCCGCGGACGTCGAAGTTGGCGGGAATGCCACCGCGGTTGATGGAGAAGGGCTGACGGGAATCGGGCATGTCGCGAAGGTCCGGGAGGGAAGCCAAACTCGATCAGACAGTAATACCCTCGCGGAGGGTGCGGGTCGAATCGGTGAAAAACCGACTGGTGCGGTGGCGACAACCATGCGAAAATCACGGGATGATCAGGTTCTTTTCGCCGTGCTTCCCGGTCGTTGTCGCCCTGCTGTTCCCGGTGGGCGTCTGCCCGGCCGCGGGGCCCGACTTCGCTCGCGAGGTGCGGCCGATCCTCTCCAACCGCTGCTTCAAGTGCCACGGCCCGGATAAAGACCATCAGGAGGCCGGGCTCCGGCTCGACGTCCGTGAGGCGGCTCTTGTGGAACTTGATAGCGGCACGCGGGCGATCGTTCCGGGCCATGCCGACGACAGCGAGGTGGTTGCCCGGATCACGAGCACCGATCCCGACCTCGTCATGCCCCCTCCGCACACGAAGGTGACGCTTGCCGCGGAGGAGCAGCGGATCCTCACGGATTGGATCGCCGCCGGCGCGGAGTACCGACCCCACTGGGCGTTTGTGACGCCCGAGCGGCCGGCGGTTGCGAGAGAGGAGACCGACACCTGGTCGCGGAGCGACGTCGATCGCTTCGTGCAAGTGCGCCTGCGGCGGGAAGGGCTCGAACCAGCGGCTGAAGCCGACAAAGCCATCCTCTGCCGCCGCGTGCACCTCGATCTCATCGGCCTGCCGCCAACACCTGCCGACCTCGACGCCTTTCTCGCCGACGCCGCGCCCGATGCCTACGAGCGGCTGGTCGATCGCCTGCTCGCGAGTCCTCGGTATGGCGAGCGCTGGGCCCGCCGCTGGCTCGATCTCGCCCGCTACGCCGACACCAATGGCTACGAGAAAGACCGCGACCGGTCGATCTGGCCCTTTCGCGACTGGGTGATCCGGGCCCTGAATGCCGACATGCCATTCGACGAGTTCACGATCCGGCAGATCGCCGGCGACCTCGTGCCCGGGGCCACCACCGACGACGTGCTCGCCACGGGCTTCCACCGCAACACGATGATCAACGAGGAGGGGGGCATCGACCCGCTCGAGTTTCGCTACCTCGCGATGGTTGACCGCGTCGGTACGACCGGGATGACGTGGCTCGGCCTGACGACCGCCTGCGCCCAGTGCCACACGCACAAGTTTGATCCGATCACCCACACCGACTACTTCGCGCTGATGGCGCTGCTCGACAACGCCGACGAGCCTGAGTGGACGATTCCCAGCGCGGAGCGGTCGCGGCGACTCGCCGACCTCGAGCACCAGATCGAGGCGGCATGGGCTGCGCTGCCCGGGCAGTGGCCCGTGCCGCAGGAGCCAGCGGCGGAGCAACTGGCGGGGTCGGGCGAACCGGCCTCCGAGCCCGCGCCGGAGTCTGACCGCCGCGCGGCCGCGATGGCGGATCGCTTCGCCGCCTGGGACCGCGAGGAGTCGCAGCGGGCGGTCGCGTGGACGGTCGCGACACCGACGGCCGTGACCTCGAGCCTGCCGCACCTCGCCGTCCGGGACGACGGCTCCGTGCTCGCCGGTGGCGACGTCACGAAGTCCACCACCTACTCACTCGTGCTCCCGCCTGCCGCTGTCGAGACGCGGGCGATCCGCCTTGAGGTGCTCCCCGACGAGAGCCTGCCAGCCCACGGGCCGGGGCTGATCTGGTACGAGGGCAAGAAAGGGGATTTTTTCCTGTCGGAGTTCGAGGTGATGGTGGGCGGGCGACGGTTCGACGTCTCCAAGGCCACCGAGTCGTTCGCCGGCAAGCCGTCGAGCAGCCCAGACGTGAGCTCGGCGGCAAAGACCGTCGACGGCGACATGTCGAGCGGCTGGGGCATTGACGGTCGGCAGGGCAAGCCGAGCGCCGCGGTCTATGTGCTCGCGGAACCGGTGCCGGCGGGAATGCCAATCACGCTCCAGCTCCAGAGCGAGCGGCACTACGCGTGTGGTCTCGGCTGCTTCCGAGTGTCGGTTGCCGATCGCGCCGACGCCGAGGCCCGGGGGCACACCGCCGCCGAGGAGGCTGCGCTTGCCAAGCCTGCGGGCTCACGGTTGCCCGCCGAGCA
>CAJBSQ010000379.1 GCA_903958265.1 uncultured Planctomycetaceae bacterium | reverse complement strand
CGGCGTCAGGCAGCGGCGCGTCAGAGAGCGGCGCGTCGGCCGGAAATGGCGTGACCTCATCGATCGGTGCCGTGGGTCCACCCGCATGCTCCACCTCCTCGAACATGTTCGGTTCCTCAACGGCAGGCGGTTCGATGGCCGCAGCCGGCTCCTCTTCGATCATCGGCTCAGGCTCGGCGGGCGCCTGCGCCGCGGGCGCCTCCGGTTCCTCGGCTGTGGCCGAATCATTCGGCGTTAGCGCCGTCGTCTGCTGCACCGCCTCGCTGGCCGGATGAAGCATTGGCAGGTCCGCCGTCGCCGCCGGAACCTCCACGGGCTCGGCCAGCGTCGGTGCGGGTGCGGCCACTGGCTCCTCCCGCAGCACCGTCGACTCGACCGTGTCGACCACGACCATGGCATCCACGGGGCTCGCCTCGACGTCGCCCACGGTCCACTCCGTCACCACCTCGCCATCGGCGACGGAGCACTCCGAGCAGGCCTCCGTCTCGACGGCCACCCAAGACGTCGTCTCGAGGCAGGCCAGTGGAAGCGGCATCGGGGCACACGGTTCGCAGGCGACCACACGAACCGGTCGTGGGTGACACGCATGCCGCATACGCCAGCAGGCGCGGGCCGTGTCCATCGATAGCGAGAGCGTGAGAACCCCGATCAGGCAGGCATGCAGGCAACGGCGCACGGATCACCTCGAAAAAGGTACGGATGCGTTCCCTCCGTATGCTAATCGGGGCCGATGGCGACGCAAACGGCGGAGCCGAACGCGGCCGCGGGCCAGGGCCAGCGGACCCGGCCAGCCAGGCACCAGCCAGCGGACGGGTGAAACAAGCGGGGCCGGCATGGCTTTCGCCACGCCGGCCCCTCGTGAATCAAACCCGCAGGTCGCCTGCGAACGGGGTAGAAAACTGCGAAAATGACGGGGATCGTGGCCGCGTGGCGAGCACAGGGCCGCAGGGGATCCGGGTCAACGCGATTGGGTTGGCACCTCCGACGGAATGCGACTGCAGGTTCGTTGTCGTGCAAGAGGTTTCGGCACCTGCCACCACCCCCGTGCAGCGTTTCTGTCCGCAGCGGATAACCCGGCCGACCGTCACCACCCGTTCCTCTGATGTGCTCCCGACCCCTCCGCCGTCACGAGCAGCCCATGCTGTTGCCGCAGTTGTGGCAGAGATAACAGTTCCCGTTGCGGACCGTGATTGAGCCACAGTTGTCGCAGGCCGGCGCGTCGATCTGGAACTTGGCAAACTGGGTCTGCCGGTCGGCGGGGCTGGCCGCCGGATCGACCGACATCTTCACGCCCGCCCGCTCCAGGAGCGTCGCCGTTGCCGCCGCCTTGGCGGCCACCTTGGCGGCAGACCCAGCCGGCTGGCCATTGCTGCCGCCAGGGTGCTTGCCGCGACTGCCGTTCACCTCGACCTTGGCCTTTCCGTGGCCATCGGCCAGCCCGCTCGCCGTCGTGGCGGCGGGCTTGCGCTCTGTTTCCGTGTCGCCCCCGGCAGCGGCCTCCCCGCCGCTGCTCTCCCCGCCGTAGGCACCGGGCCGATTCGCCTCCCGGTAGCCCGCGATGAACTCCGTACCCATCCAGCGGAAGAGGTAGTCGACGAGGCTCTTCGCCACCGGGATGTCGGCGTTCTTCGTGTAGCCCCATGGCTCGAACCGCGTATGCGAAAACTTCTTGACGTACACCTCCAGCGGAACACCGTACTGGAGGCTCATCGACACCGCTGTCCCAAAGGCGTCCATCAGGCCGCCGATAGTGCTTCCTTCCTTCGCCATCGTGATGAACAGTTCACCCGGTCGGCCGTCGTCGTAGAGGCCGACGGTGATGTAGCCCTCATGGCCACCCACGTTGAACTTGTGGGTCACGCTGCGGCGGGTGTCGGGGAGCCGCTCCCGCCGCGGTGCGGCAGTCACCTTCGCTGCGGTCTTGTCGGCTTCCGAGCTGGTGTTGAGCGGCTGACTCTCCTTTGAACCATCGCGGTAGATCGCCAGGGCCTTGAGCCCCATCCGCCAGCCTTCCACGTACGCTCCGGCAATATCGGCAGGCGTCGTTTCCCGTGGCATGTTGACGGTCTTTGAGATCGCCCCAGAGATGAACGGCTGCGCGGCGGCCATCATCTTGACGTGGGCTTCCCAGGCGATGCTCCGCTGGCCGAGCCGGGGCTTGAACGCACAGTCGAACACGGAGAGATGCTGCCCCTTCAGGCCGGGGGCGGCCTCGATCGTGTCGTTCTTGTCGATGAAGGCCAGGATGCTCTCCACCGCCGGCTCGTCGTAGCCGAGCGTCCGCAGCGCCAGCGGCACGGTCTGATTCACGATCTTGAGCATGCCGCCACCCGCGAGTTGCTTGTACTTCACCAGCGCGATGTCGGGTTCGATGCCGGTGGTGTCACAGTCCATCAGGAACGAGATCGTGCCGGTGGGGGCGAGCACCGTGGCCTGAGCATTGCGGTAGCCATGCTGCCGACCACTGGCGAGCACCTCGTCCCACACCTTGCGGGCGGCATCGTGCAGATACTTCGGGCACGTCGGGTCGATCTTCTCGACCGCATCGCGGTGCATCTGCATCACGCCGAGCATTGGCTCCCGGTTGGCGGCGAAGCCCTCGAACGGTCCCACCGCCGCGGCGAGCTCGGCGCTGGTGCGGTTGGCAATCCCATGCAGGATCGCCGTAATCGCCCCACAGAGCCCGCGGCCGGCGTCGCTATCGTAGGCGAGGCCGTCGGCCATCAGCAGGCTGCCGAGATTGGAGTAGCCGAGGCCGAGCGGCCGGTAGAGATGGCTGTTTCGGGCGATCCGTGGCGTCGGATAACTCGCATGGTCGACAAGAATTTCCTGCGCCACGAGGAACACTCGACAGGCCGCGGAGAACCGCTCCACATCGAAGTGACCGTCGGGCTTGCGGAACTTCATCAGGTTGATGCTGGCCAGGTTGCAGGCCGTGTCATCCAGGAACATGTATTCCGAGCACGGATTGCTGGCGTTGATCCGCCCCGAGTTGGGGCAGGTGTGCCAGTGGTTGATGGTGGTGTCGTACTGCACGCCCGGATCACCGCACTGCCAGGCGCACTCGGCCATGCGGTGCATCACCTCACGGGCCTTGTACGAGGGCCCGGCCTTCGACGGGTCCGTGACCCAGCGGGTGGTCCAGGTGTCGTCGCGATCGACGGCCGCCATGAAGTCGTCGGTGAGCCGAACCGAGAGATTGGCGTTTTGGAACAGAATCGAACTGTAAGCCTCGCCGTTGAAGTTGGAGTCGTAGCCCCCCTTCTCAATGAGGATCCGCGCCTTCTTCTCTTCCTTACTTTTGCATTCGATGAACTCCATGATGTCGGGGTGATGGACCTTCAGCGACTGCATCTTGGCGGCGCGGCGGGTCTTGCCGCCGCTCTTCACCACGGCCGCCACCTGGTCGTAGACCCTCATGAACGAGAGCGGGCCCGACGGCTTGCCGCCACCGGCGAGCTTCTCGCGCTGACTGCGAAGCGTGGAGAGGTCGGTGCCGGTGCCTGAGCCGAACTTGAACAGCATGGCCTCGCTGCGAGCGAGATCCATGATGTCTTCCATGTTGTCCTTGACGCTCTGGATGAAGCAGGCGCTGCCCTGCGGATATTCGTAGGGATTGTCGGGCATCACCACGTCGTGCTTCGCCTCATCCCACCGCCAGTTGCACGGCGTTCCCTTCACGCCGTACTGGTGATAGAGACCGACGTTGAACCAGACCGGCGAGTTGAACGCACCGTGCTGGTGGACGCAGAGCCAGGCAAGGTCGCGGTAGAAGTTCTCGCCGTCCTGCTTGGTCTTGAAATAGCCGTCGGCGGTGCCCCAGTCGGCGATCGTGCGGGCGACGCGATGCACGAGCTGCTTGACGGAGTGCTCCCGCTCGGGAGTGTGGATCTCGCCGTAGAAGTACTTGCTGACGACCACGTTGGTGGCCAGCTGGCTCCAGGCGGCGGGAATCTCGCAGGCCGGCTGCTCGAAGAGCACCTTGCCGTCCTCCCCCTTGATCGCAGCCGTCCGCAACTCCCACTCCGTCGTGTCAAACGGACTCTCCGCCTCGACCGGGCAGAAGGTGGGGTGGATCTCGAGCGCCGTCCGTCCGGCGCCAGCCGAAGCGGCGCCCGGGGCGGAGGAGGCGGCCGGCGTGCCGGCCAGCGTTGCGGAGGCGTCGAAAGCTGCCATGAGTGGAGGCTCCTAGGGGTGAGGGGGCGGCCGACGGGGGCTCGGCAGGATCGGGCGGTCATGTGCCGGAGCGACGTGTCCGGCGAAGAGAGTATACTTCCGTATAGTTCTTCCACAAATCGTCATCGGTCCCCGGCGGGGCCGATCATGAATCGGTCAGCAGGCCCAACGGGACCGCTCGGGGCGATGATCGAAAAGCAGTTCCATCTGCATGCTATCGCAAGATGTAGTGGCGGCCGGTTCCACGACCCCTTCCTGTGGGCCGGGGCGTGAATGTAGCGGGAGCGTCCAGTGAGTCAAGCGACTTTCCGGCGAGGTGCAAAAGGGGCCGGAAAACGCCTGTTTGTGACCGGTTCGCGGGCTGCGGGCGGAGGTGACCCAGGGCACCCTTCATGGGGGTTTTCAGACGTCCGCCGGAATCCGCCGCCAGCGCGGTGCGACCATGCCGGCAGCGGCCCCTGGCGGCAGGGGCCGATCCGGCCTCACATCCTGGCAGCATCACCGGAGAATCGTCCATGCTCCCCCGCCCCCTCACTCGCCGTCCGCTCGACGGTGTCCGCGTCTTGGCCCTCGTCGGCGACGACTACGAGGACCTCGAACTCTGGTATCCCAAACTCCGCTTCGAGGAGGCCGGAGCGCACGTCACGCTCGCCGGGGAGATGCCGGGCCGCACCTACTCCGGCAAGCACGGCTATCCCTGCACCAGCGATGCCGCGATCACCGATATGGAAGCCGCCGACTTCCACGGCCTGCTGATCCCCGGCGGCTGGATGCCCGACAAGCTCCGCCGCCATCCCAAGGTGCTCTCCCTGACCCGGGAGTTCGCCGACACTGGGAAACTCGTGGCCGCGATCTGCCACGGCGGCTGGATTCCGATTTCCGCCGGCGTGTACCGGGGCGTCCGCGTGACGGGCAGTCCGGGGATCAAGGACGATCTGGTGAACGCCGGGGCCATCTGGGAAGACACACCGGTGGTTGTGGACCGCCACTTCGTCTCCAGCCGGAAGCCGGCCGATCTGCCCGCCTTCACCGCGGCCGCTGTCGACCTCCTGGCCACCGGCGTCGCGGTGTAGGATAGCCAGGGTGAGTCGCGCAACGAATCGAAATCTCGACGTCGTCAAGACCCGCATCCGAGCGGCTGGGCTGCGGTGCACGACCGCGCGAGTGGCCGTCTTGGAGCACCTCGACACGGCGACTGGACCGCGGACGCACGCGGAGGTCTCCGAGGCCTTGGCCGACCGCGGCTTCGACCGGGCCACGATCTACCGAAACCTCACCGAACTCACCGACAAAAAGCTCGTGAGCCGCGTCGAACTCGGCGACCATGTCTGGCGGTTCGAAATCAAGCGGCACGGCCATGCCAACAATGCCCAGGGGGAGCATCCGCACTTTCTCTGCACGACGTGCGGAGAGATTTCCTGCCTCGACGACGTCCGGGTGGCAATCACGCCACAACCACGAACTCGGTCGGCCGCCGGCTCAACCGCGAAGAAGCCGCGCTCCGGCACCCCGCGGGGAGGCGGCATCCACTCGGTCACCGAGGTGCTGCTCAAGGGACGCTGCGGCGACTGTGGCTGACCGTCGGGCTCCTCAGGTCGGCAGCAGGTCCTTCAGGCGGGTCGTGGCGGCACGGCCGATCGGGAGCGGTTCGACGACTCCCCTGAAGAAGACGAGCGTCTGGTCGCGGGACTGCCACTGCGTCGAACGAATCGCGGCGAGCTGCACGATCAGCGAGCGGCTGATCCGCCCGCACGACCCCGCTGGCAGGATCTCCTCCCATTCGGCCATCGTTCGCCGGATGATCCGCGACCGACGATCGACGGCCTGCACGCGAGTGTAGTTTCGAACAGCCTCGATCCAGACGATGTCGGCATACGGCACGACCTCGAAGACCTTACCTCCATCGGCTGAAAATGTGACCGAATCCTCCGTGTCGCCGGAGGCATCGCCGGCTTCATCGTCGGCAACTGATGGACCGTCGTCCCCATCGGGCTGGCTGCTCGGCGACGCGACCAGCGCCTCGAGCCGATCGATCGTGATCGCCAGTCGATCTCGATCGACTGGCTTGAGTACGTAATCAACCGCCCCCGCCCGGAAGGCGTCTACGGCCCGATCCTCGTGGGCCGTCACAAACACCACGCGGGTCCCGAACGACACGCTCGCCATGAGATCGAAGCCCAGCCGCCCCGGCATGTTGATGTCGAGAAACACCACGTCTGGAGACCTGCCGGCAAGAAACCGCTCGGCGTCCCCCACGTCGCGGGCCGTGCCGATCACCTCGACGCCCGGAAATGACTCGAGCAACTCGGCGAGCCTCTCGATGGCGTTGGGCTCGTCATCCACCAGCAACGCCGTGATCATCGCCACGCCTCCTGTTCCTCGGGTCCTGCCGATCGCGATCCGAGCGGCACGCGAATCAGCACCCGCACCCAGCCGTCGTCCTGCCGATGCGAGACGCTGGCCGACGGCCCCACCAGCAGCCGCAGGCGGCGCTCGAGGGACCGCAGCCCGGTGCCGGTTGACTGCCGACTGCCCGGCGCCACCCACCGGCCAGCGTTGGCCACCTCGATCGCCAGCCACTCCTCGTCCCGCCTGGCGATCACGTCCACCCGGATCGGACGCTCCGCAGTCTGACCGCCGTACTTGATGGCATTCTCCACCAAGGGCTGCACCATCACCGGCGGCACGGCGACGTTCCGGACGTCGAGATCGCATTCAATCCGCGTCACCAGCCCGTCGCCGAAGCGGACACCCTGCACGGTGAGGTACTGCTCGAGGGCATCGAGTTCGCGTGACAGGGGCTCCAGCCGGGCGACCGGCCGCAGCAGGAACCGCAGGTAGTTGGCGAGCGCCTGCGTCACCGTGTCGATCGCCTCCGGATCCTGGCGGCAGGCGAGCACCGTGTTGAGCGAGTTGAACAGGAAGTGCGGACTGATCTGCCCCTGCAGGTGCTCCAGTTCGTTCTTGAGCGCGAGCGACTCAGCCTGCATGGCGCGGAACTCCGTCGAGTTCCGCTCGCGGATCAGCTGGTAGCCAAAGTAGAGCGCGCACCAGTTGGCCAGCATCGTCAGGTTGATCGCCAGCCGGGCCACCAGTTCCAACCGCGACGGGGCTTCCGTCACGCGGCCCGACGCCCGGTCGACCCAGAACAGCGTGAGCGTGATCAGCACGGCCGAGAGCAGCGAACCGCCCGCGACGAGTCCGATCTTCGACAGCCCGAGCCGCGTTAACAGCGGCTCCTGCCGCGACAGCCACCGCATGGCCGCCGTGGCGGCAAAGCACAGCCCCACCCGCACCGCCACGAACGGCACCGGATCGGTGATCGCAGGCCGAAACACCTGCACGATGACGAGCGAGGCCGCGAGGACGAGCATCCAGAACGCCAGATGGGCGGCCCAGAACAGGAGTTCACCGGCGGCCGGTGAGAGCGATCTGGTGGTGCCGGCACCCACGGCCTCGGACCGCCCTGCCGAAAGCGGGCCGCGAACGGGCACGACCGTGGCGTCGGTGGGAGGCATGAAGGTGACGAGCCGCTGAGAGGATCCACGACCCTTTCAGGGGTACCATAAGGGTATCTCTCGCTCCAGTCGCCGTCCCCCCCCCGAAAGGCGGCCGATCAGTACCACAGCCCCACGCGAACAAGCACCGTGTCGCCGGGATGGTAATCGCCGGTGTCGGTCAGGTAGTACTCGACAAGCCGACCCGTCACCCAGCCGGTTTCGAGCCGCCAACTGACTCCCAGGTCGGCCGGCCGGCGTTCCCAGCCGACGAGCAGCCGGTAGTCGTGGTAGACGACGACGTCGTTCGTGCCGTCGTCGCGGCGGACGGCCCACTGGTTGCCGCCGAACTCCCCGGCGAGGTAGAGCCACTGCGATCCCCGCGGCGTCTCGGCGACCCGCCAGGCCAACCGCGGCCTCGGGAAGATGAGCTCGTGCCGCTGGTCGTCAGCCGGCGTCCACAGGAGGCCGCCGGCAGGCAGGAGGTTGACGTCGTAGCGATCGAGGTAAATCACACCCGCCACGACTCGCAAGTCTTCGGTCGCCTCCCAGGCGCCGAATCCGTGCCCGGTGACCCGCAGGGCCTGCGCCGTGTCGTTGGCGAAATCGCTGTACCACCCCGGCGCGACCGCCAGGTCGACGCCGAACCGCTCACCGACCTTCCGCAGCCACCGCGCCTGAATCCACGATTCGTAGAGCTGCGACGGCAGGCCCGGATCGGTCGGGCCGGGCACTTCATCGACGAACGTGGTGCCGAAGCCGGGCGTCACCAGCAGCGGCGAGTCGACGGTCGGGGCGGGCAGCCCGATGGTCAGACTCGTCTCGAGCGTGGTCAGCCCGAGCCCATCGTCTCCCAGCCGCGGCAGTTCGGTGAGCGTGAAGATCGCCTGCTGGAGAGGCCCCGGCTTCGCGCCCGGCGGCAGCTTCCGGCCCGCCGGGGGCTCGAACTCCTGCCGCGGTTGGCCGGGCGGGGCCACGTCGTCGGGCAGGAGCGGCTCGCTGAGATCCTGGGGGTCGCCCAGCGCCGCCAGCCGGATCCTCGAGAAGAAGTCCTGCTCCACTGGTGGCAACGGCACCACGGCGGCGGTCTCGTCACCCGAGGCCGTCGCGGCCAGCGCCACGCAGAGCACGGCGATGATGGCCCACGAGATCAATAGGCCAATCCCAGACGGAACATGATGGTCTGCGGCAGATCGACGATCTGGGGCGGCCCGTCGACGTAGAACAGTTGCCGATAGAAGACGTAGCCCACCTCGAAGTTGCCCGCGAGGCCCGTCTGGGTCAGCGGCACGAACTCCGTGCCCAGTGCGATCCGGATGTCGTTGTAGTCGAAGGGGGTGATCATGTTGTAGTTGGAGGTGCTGCGGCGGAAGGTCCAGGCGCCACCGCCGTACTCGCCCGAGAGGTAGGCCCACCAGGCGTGCTTCTGCGTGCTCGCGTAGCGCCACGACGCCCGCGGCGCCGGAAAGAAAATGTCGTACCGCGAGCGGTCGTTGGGAGTCCACGTGGCGCCGATCGCCGGCAGGATCTTCACCTGATTTCGGTCGAGGTAGATGACGCCCGCCTTGCCCTGCCAGGTCGGCGTCAGCTGCAGCGTGCCGATGGCGCGACCCATGATGCGCCAGCTCTCCCAGACGAGCACGTCCCAGTTGGTGTAGATGCCCACACGGATGCCGAGCTCCGCCCCCCAGAGCGGAGAGAACTTTGGATTCCAGGCGGCGTCGAGGAACACGTCGTAGGTGCTCGGTGGCAGGTCGGCCAACTGCGTCGCCGACGTCTCCGGGCCGTCCCAGAGCTGGAGCCCGAAGCCAGGCGTGATCAGCAGCGGCGCGTGGTTGATGTTGGCCGGCGAGTTGTGAAAGAAGGGCAGGGCGAAGGTGGCCGTGGTGTCGAGTTCGTTGACGCCCACATTGAGGTCGTTGCCATCGCCCATCAGGTAGGCCCAGCTGCCGCGGACGCCCTGAAAGACATGCATCGTCTGCTGGAGGGTGGCGCTCTGGGAGGGGTATCCCGTGGGGAACACCGCAGCCTGTTGAGGACCGCCCGGCGGAGCCGTCAGCGACGGCGCGGCCGGGGAATAGCCGGGGTAGCCGGGCTGGCCGCTGAGAGCCGAAGGCGCCCAGGTCG
>CAJBSQ010000378.1 GCA_903958265.1 uncultured Planctomycetaceae bacterium | reverse complement strand
GGTTTCAGGGCGAGGTAGCCCAGGCGACGGTGCGGGGCACTCCCGTGCTGCTCCTCTGGCCGCTTACCTGGATGAATCTGAGCGGTTCCAGCGTGCTGGCGACGAGGGACTTCTACAAGATTCCGGATTCTGACATGATCGTGGTTTGCGACGACTTCAATCTGCCCCTCGACACCATCCGGCTCCGTCCGGCGGGGTCAGCGGGCGGGCAGAATGGATTGGCGGACGTGCTGAGCCGGCTCGGCACGCCGACGATCCCCCGGCTTCGGCTGGGCGTCGGTCCATTGCCGGCAGGATGGAAGACGGCCGACTACGTGCTCGGCAAGTTTTCTAAACAGGATCGGGAGCGGGTCGAGGTGATGGTGGAACGGGCGGCCGACGCCGCCGAGGAATGGGCAGCCCTGGGCATCCAGGCGGCCATGAACAAATACAACTGACGCTTCCGTGGCCGGCCCACAACTGCCCAGAACGGGTCACCGCAAGCGTTCGAGATCTCGACGAGTTCAACAGGTTTTAGTTCACAGGTTTCATTCAACAGGCGACGCGACACGAGGAGTGCGAGAGTCATGGCGGTGTACGAAGGCATGTTCATTCTGGACCCGACCAAGTTCGCCCGCGACCCCGGCGCGGCGGCCCAGCAGGTCGCCGACCTGCTCACCAATCACGGTTGCACGATTCTGGCCGCTCGCCTGTGGGACGAGCGGAAACTGGCCTACCCGATCAAGGGGCACAAGAAGGGGGTCTATTGGCTGACCTACTTCACGATGCCCGGCGGCAACCTGGTCGCCCTCGAACGGCAGTGCGAAATCACCGACGACATCGTCCGGAAACTCGTGCTCAAGATCGATGATCGGATCGCCGACGCGCTCGTGCAGCATGCCCTGGCCGGCGAAGCGGCTCGTCGTCCGGCGGTGGCACCGGCAGGCCCGGCGGCTGCGGCCCCGGCAACCGCCGCGCCCGCTGGTCCCCAGTAAGGCCGGCCAGCATGATCTTTCGGTGACCCAATCCCGCGGCCCATCCCGGGCCGCTTGCAACCTTCGACTGAGGGGGCTATCCTGCCGGAAATGAACGGGTGTTCAGTTCCTAAATGGAGGTGTGAATCATGGCGAGTTTCAATCGGGTCATCCTGCTCGGCAACGTGACCCGCGATCCCGAACTGCGATACATCTCGACCGGCACGGCCGTCACGGAGATCGGTCTGGCCGTGAATGACCGCCGCAAGACGGCCTCCGGCGAATGGGTCGAAGAGACGACGTTCGTCGACGTGACGCTCTGGGGCCGGACGGCTGAAGTGGCCGGCGAGTATGTCACCAAGGGTGCTCCGCTCCTGATCGAGGGCCGCCTGAAACTCGATACCTGGGAGAAAGACGGCAAGAAAAACTCGAAACTCCGGGTCGTCTGCGATCGGATGCAACTCCTCGGCTCCAAGAGTGATGGCTCCAAGAGCGATGGCCCGCGGAGTGGCGGGGCGGCGCGGCCCCGGCCCGCAGCTGGCCGCCCGGCCCCGGACGGCGGCGATTTCGAACAGTCTGAGCCCGACTATGATGGGTCGCAGGAGAGCCCCCAAGGCCACTCCGGCTCGAGCGTCGGAGCCGATGACGACATCCCTTTCTGAACCCCCAACCATTCACCGCCCCTGCCCGGGGCTCGTTTCCGTACCCACAACGTTTTCAGGCAGCATCAGGAGTTGAATCATGCCCACCAGAGAAGCCCCCCGTGTCAAAGCAACCGGCCGTCGCCTGCCCAAGGGCGAACGAGGTGGCGTTGAACTCCTGCTCGTTCACAACGTCGAGCACCTCGGCAAGCAGGGTGAGGTCGTCGAGGTGAAGCGGGGCTTCGCCTACAACTACCTGCTGCCTCAGGGTCTCGCCACGGTCGCGACCGACCACCACAAGCGGATGGTCGAAAAGCATCGCGCCAAGCTCGAGGAAATCGCCCGGGAGCGGTTGGCTGGCCTGCGGGCGGTGCTGCAGGAGCTGATCCGTACGAGTGTCACCATTGAGGCCAACGCCAACGACGAAGGTCACCTCTACGGCTCCGTCGGCTCGACCGAGATCTCGCGGTCGCTCAAGCAGCAGGATCTGATGGTGACGGCCGACCAGATCATCCTCCAAGGTCCCCTGAAGGAGGTCGGCCTCTACACCGTGAAGGTGAAACTGGCCCCGGAGGTCGAGGGCGACCTCAAGGTATGGGTGGTGCCGAGCAGCAGCGAAGCCGGCGCCAAGTAGCGTCGCCCTTCCGTGACGAACTGTGGTGTTGGGCGCTGGGCATTGGGAGCTGGGAGCGCCCGGCCGCACACGGTCTTGCATGGCTTTGGGTGCTTGTGAGTGGCTGGTGCTGGGCTAGTGCTGGGCTGGCGAATGGCGGCGTGATGGAGAGCGGGACAAGGGCAGGGAGGCTCCACGATGGCTGCATTCCGTGACGGGGGTCGAGATCAGGGCCGGCGGCCCCGGCGGGATTCCGAGCGACCGGCGCCCTCGGCTGCCCTCCTCGATCCGCGTGAGCGACCGGCGAACGTCGATGCGGAACGGGCCGTGCTGGGCAGCATTCTGCTGAAACCCGATGTCTGCGACGACGTGGCCCTGGTCTTACGGCCGGAGGATTTCTCCGACGAGTCGCACCAACTGCTCTACCGCCATCTTCTGGACCTCCACGATACCGGCAAGCGGATCGACGCCACGATCGTTGTCGAGCGACTGCGGACGCAGGGGGATTTCGAGCGAATCGGGGGGGCGGCCGGCCTCGCCGACATCGTGCAGGCGGTGCCGCATGCCGCCCATGCCACCCACTACGCGACGATCGTCCGCGACAAGTCCTTGCTGAGGTCGCTGATCGATGCGGGCACTGACATCCTCCGCGACGCCTACGACGCCGCGGATGAGCCCCGGCAGTTGCTCTCCAGGGCGGAGGAAAAGATTTTCGCCATCCTCGAACGCCGCAGCTCCGCCGAAGCCAAACCGATCCAGAGCGTGCTCGAAGAGGTGATGGTCCGCATGGACGCGCGGATGCGGCACGAGCACACCGTCGGCGGTGTCGAGACCGGATTCACCGACCTCGATTCGCTGTGCGGCGGGCTGCACAACTCCGAACTCGTGATCCTCGCCGCCCGGCCCAGCATGGGTAAGACCGCGTTCGCCATGAACATTGCCGAGAACGTCGCGATCAATCTCAAGCTCCCGGTGCTGTTCGTGAGCCTTGAAATGGCCAGCATCGAACTCGCGGACCGCCTGCTCTGCTCGGCGTCACAGGTCAACGGTCACCGGCTCCGAAACGGCACGATCTCCCAGGAGGATCGCCGCCGGCTGGTGCAGAAGTCGTCGGAGATCGGCACCGCCCCGCTGTTCATCGACGATACGCCCAGCCGCACACTCACCGAGATTGCAGCGGTGGCACGGCGGCTCAAGCGTAAGCAGGGACTCTCGCTGATCGTGATCGACTACCTCCAGCTGATCGAGCCCGACAATCCCCGCGACCCGCGGCAGGAACAGGTGGCACGAATCGCGCGGCGGCTCAAGGGGATGTCTCGCGAACTAGACATCCCGGTGCTGTGCCTCGCTCAGCTGAATCGGCAGGCGGAAGCCTCCCGCGACAACCGCCCGCGGCTCAACCACCTCCGCGAATCGGGTGCCATCGAGCAGGATGCCGACGTGGTGATGTTCGTGCACCGCGAGGAGTATTACCAAACCAACGACGAGGATCGGGAACGCGTTCGCGGCCAGGCGGAGATCATCATCGCCAAGCAGCGAAACGGCCCGATCGGCGATATCAAGCTCCTCTGGCAGCACGACTTCACGCGGTTCGTCAGTCTCGAGCATCGACCCTACGACGAGTTCGAGCAGTTCAGTGGCACGGGGTTCTAGCGTCGATTGGCGGCGGCGCGGTCGGTGCCTGGGGTGACGTCGAGTTCCGGGCCGTCATCGTCGCCGCGTTCCAGCCGCTCCCAGGCGATGGCCCCCATCGCGGCGTTGTCGGTGCACAGCGCGGGGGGTGGGATGAAAACCTGCACGTGTCGCTTCCGCCCCAGCGCCTCGAGCGACTCCCGCAGGCAGGTGTTGGCTGCGACGCCACCGCCGACCGCCACCGCCGTGCAGCCGGTGCGATCGATCGCGAGCTGGACCTTGGCGAGGATCGTCTCGACCGCCGCCTGCTGAAACGACGCGGCGAGATCCGCACGCGCCCTGCCCTCGGGCGGCGGCGTGTCGGCAGCCGCTCCGGGGGGCCGCACGAGATACCGCAGCGCCGTCTTCAGACCGCTGAAACTCATGTCGAGCCGCTCGCGGTCGTTCGCGAGCGGCCGCGGAAGCCGGTGGGCCTTGGGATTCCCGCCGACGGCAGCCCGCTGGATCTCCGGACCTCCCGGATAAGGGAGTCCAAGGAGGCTCGCGGCCTTGTCGAAGGCCTCACCGGCCGCATCATCGATCGTGCCACCGAGCCGCTCCGCCTCGAGTGGGCCACGAACATGGAACAGCGACGTGTGGCCTCCGCTGGCGACGAGACCGACACAGGGATAGCGGAGGGCGTCGCCGTGCGCGAGCCGACAGGCATAAAGGTGGGCGAGGATGTGGTCGTAGCCCACGATCGGCAGGCCCAGCGCCGCGGCGATCGCCTTCCCGGCCGACAGCCCCACCAGCAGCGAGCCGACGAGGCCGGGACGGACGGCCACCGCCACCGCCTCGAGGTCGGCCTTGCTCACGCCCGCCCGCGATATCGCCTCGTCAATGACGGGAATGATCCGTTCGACGTGGGCCCGCGACGCGAGTTCCGGCACCACGCCCCGCCAGCGGGCGTGGAGCTTCTCCTGGGAGGCGACGACGCTCGAAAGCACCTCCCGCCGCCGCGAGATTACCGCCGCCGCGGTCTCGTCGCAGGTGGTTTCAATCGTGAGAATCGGCATCGTGCGATCGCGTATTCAGAAGTCGTACCACATGCCGATGCCGGCGCGATTCTGATTGTAGAACACGAACTCGTACTGCGGGTCGGAACCATAGAGGTATTCGAATCCGATCCGGAAGAGCTTCTCGCTGCGTTGACCACGCCAGGCCCAGCCGGTCTGCACGCAGACATTGCCCCCCCAGTCGAGTTCCTGACGCGACATCCCGTTGATCGCGAGGAACGGCGCGCCCCGGCTTCCCGTGGGCCGGGCCTGGATCAGTTCCGTGCCCGCCTGAAACTCCCAGGGTTCCGAGCCGCCGGCATTGAAAAAAGCATAGCCCACCTCGCCGTAGAGCCTCAGCCAGTCGAGCAGGTAGTACGAGTTGCCCCACACGAAGCAGTCGCGGACGTAGTTCACCCGCGGGAACGTCGGGTTTTTGAGCATGGCCTCATCGCCGAGGTGCGCGCTGTTGTGGTAGTAGGCGAGTTTTGTCTGCCAACGACCGACGCCGTACACGAGCGGCACGCCGAAGCGGTAGTCGGCCGATCGCAGGTCGCGATCGTCGGCGGGATCGAGCCGGACGAAGGCGGCTCCCTCGATCTGCACCTCGAAG
>CAJBSQ010000377.1 GCA_903958265.1 uncultured Planctomycetaceae bacterium | reverse complement strand
CCGCCGAACTGGTACTCGACCGACCTCTGGACGGAGTTCGGGCTGCGGTTCATCGACGACGCCCGCGCCATTCGCAAACCCTTCTTCCTCTACCTCGCCCACAACGCGCCGCACTTTCCGCTCCAGGCGCCGGCCGTAGCGATCGAACGCTTCCGGGCCACCTATGCCGCCGGCTGGGACGCCCTCGCGGCGCGGCGGTTTGAGCGGCAGGTGGCGGCGGGGCTGTTCACCGGCAATGAGACGCCTGCCGGGCGGCCCGCAGGCGTAGCCGCATGGGACGAGGTTCCCGAGGCGGAGCGTCTGCGGTTCGCCCACCTGATGGCGACTTATGCCGCCACCGTCCATCTCATGGATCGCTCCATCGGCACCCTCGTGGCCGGCCTCCGCGACCGCGGCCTGCTCGACGACACCCTGATCCTGTTCCTGAGCGACAACGGCGGCAACGCCGAGAGCGGTCCGGCAGGTCGCACCGTGGGCGACCCCACGAAGCCCGACTCGTCGTGGTTTTGCGGCGAGAGCTGGGCCTGGCTGCAAAACACGCCGCTGCGGCGGTTCAAGCACTACGTTCACGAGGGGGGCATCGCCACGCCGCTGATCGCCCACTGGCCCCGCGGCATCGCGGCCCGCGGCGCACGACGACGGCAGCCGGGACACGTGATCGACATCCTGCCGACCTGCCTGGAGGTGGCCGGCGCTGCCATGCCGGCCACGCGGGAGGGCGTTGCCGTGCAGCCCCTGGAGGGTCGCAGCCTCGTGCCCGCGTTCCACGCTGAAACCGGCGCTCTCCGCCGCCTGTTTTGGGAGCACGAGGGCAACGCGGCGGTGAGCGACGGCGACACGAAGCTCGTCCGGCTTGGCCGCGACGGGCCGTGGGAACTCTATGACCTCGTGGCCGACCGCACCGAATCCCACGACCTCGCCGCCGCGCAGCCCGAGAAGGTCCGCGACCTCACCGCCGCCTGGGAGCAGTGGGCCGAGCGGGTGCATGCCGTCCCCATGCCCGACCGCAGGAAGACGAAACCCCGCACGCTAAGGACGCCCTCCGCACGGCCCGCGCCGTGAGCCGTGGGAGTGATCGCCGCTCTCCGCACCACACGGCACTCGCCTCCGTCACTCGATGCGCCGGCGGGCTCACCCGCCGCCGGCCAACCGCCGCAGGGCGGCAATGCCGCGGTCGAGCGTTCGCTCGCTGACCGTATACGCGATGCGGAAATGGGTGTCGGCGGCGGAGAACACGTTGCCCGGCACCACGATCAGCTTTTCCTCGGCCGCGGCCCGCTCGGCGAACGCCTTGCCCGAGCCCCCCGGAGCCCTCGGGAAGAGATAGAAGGCGCCCCCCGGTCGGACAAACTCGTAGTGGTCACGCAGGCCCGCCATCAGCTTGTCCCGCTTGCGGCGGCACTCGGCCAGCGGCGCGTCCATCGGGCTGTCGAGGGCCGCGATCGCCGCCCATTGGCCCGCCTGCGGGGCACAGACAAACGTGTACTGCTGCATCATCGAGACCGCGTCGATGATCGCCT
>CAJBSQ010000376.1 GCA_903958265.1 uncultured Planctomycetaceae bacterium | reverse complement strand
GTCGCCGGCGCCCGTGGCGGTGAGCCCGCCGTTGGCGGCTCAGGGCGTGCCCGCAACCTATCGGGTGCGAGACGGTGACGATCTGACGGGCATCGCCACGCGGTTTTACGGTCATGCGGGTGCTGCCGGCTCTCTCTGGTCGGCCAACCGCGACGTGCTTCCCGACCCGAACCTGCTCCCGATCGGTGCGGAACTGCGGCTGCCGCCGCCGTGGGCCATTCAAGGCGTGCCGACGGTCTCCGCCGCTGGCGTGCGGGCGATCGAGCCCCCGCCGACCGCTGCTTCGCCCCGTGCCGTCCCGGCCCTGCCGGTCGCTGCGGCCGCCTGGCTCGACGGCCAGCAGGCGGCCAATCCGTCGCCCGCCACAGCCACGCGGGGAACCGTGCGGCTCGCCCCCGGCGAAACGCTCGAAACGCTGGCGGAACGATTCTACGGCGATCGCCGGGCGGCGTCTCGCATCTGGGAGGCGAATCGGGACCGGCTGCGGAGCCCCGATCTCGTAGCGCCGGGCATGGAACTCCGGCTGCCGTAGCCGGTCACGGGTTTTTGGTGGCGGCGAGCCGCATGAAGCCGGTGATCAGGGCCGACGGGTCGCCCGCCCTGGCCCGAGCGTCGGCCGACCGCAGGCTCGCCAAGGCGTCGCCGCTGCGATCCGCCTGGCTCACGAGGATCATCAGCGAGGCCTCGGCCGCCTCGCACGGCGAGGCATCCTTGTCTTTTCCGCCGGCGGGCTGATGCGGATGGCGGTTATCAAACCACTCCCTGGGCCGCTGCCGCTTGATCTGATCGAACACCTTGATCGCATCACGATCGGTGGCTCCTGCGATCAGCAGCACGGGGACGGCCCGCTTCACAAACTCATTGGCGAGCGCCGGAGCCAGCGAGTAGCCCTTGGTCGCGAACGACGGGCTGATCATCACCAGCCCGGCCACTTCCCGACCCTGGGGGCCGCTGGCGAGGTCGGGCCACATGGCGTCCGCGGCAGTCCAGTTCGCCGCGAGCATTGCCCCGAGCCCGGAGCCGACCACGAACAACGGTGTGTCTTTGGGAATCCCAGCGACGGCCATCTGCTTCTTGAGCCAGTTTCGTGCGGACTCGATGTCACCGTAGACCCCTGACTGATCCCGCATGCGGCCCCCCCTGCTCGCGGCGATCTGGTCGAAGTCGGGCTTCTTGAGCAGCTTGGACTGGTCATCCTGCCCGTCGGGAAGAGTCGCCACCCGCGATTCGCCGTGGCCCCGCACGTCTGGTGCCACGACCATGCATCCGGCCGCCTGCAGGGCCTTGGCGAGCGGTTCGACGGTGCGGTGCGAGCCCCCGAGGTCGTGCACCAAGATCACCGCCCCGATGGGACGGGCATCCTTGGGGATCGGGTAATACCAGGCTGCCACGGTCACACCGTCGCTCGTCTCGAGCGTCAGTTTCTCAGCCGCATCCGGTGCGGCAGGGGCGGCCAGTGCGGCAGGGGCGGCGGGCTGACCATGGGCCTGCTCGGCCAGGGGGGCCAGCAGGACCGCGACGAACAGAGCAACCAGCGAACGGAAACACATGATCTGGAGCGGGGCGTGCAACATGGATTCGCCGGCCATCCGGCCGGCCTCGTGGCCATGACGGCGGAACAGACCGTCGCTGCGTAGAATACCGAGAGTGAGGCGTACACTTCCACCGGGCGGTCACAGGCGGCCGGCCGGCATGCCGTGGGCGATCTGCTGGCAGAATGGGGAGTTGGCATGTCCGTGCTGAGTTCCGCAAAACGCTGGTGGCAGGCGCAGACGGGCGAGGAGGAGACTCCGCTCGACGGCGATACGCCCGCCTGGGCCGTGAGCCTCATCATTCACGTCGGCGTGCTGCTGACGATGGCCCTCGTTGGGATCCAGAGGCCGGAGCCGAGCCACACGGCGATCACGATCCTCGCCCCGAGCCAGGCCGTGGAGGAAGACCTGCTCGTCGCCCCGGAAATGACGGTGGCGGAGGAGCGGGAGTCGGCCGCGTCAGCGGAGACCGACACGATTGACATCGCCACGGCCGTCGCCCCGGTCGTGGCCGACGACCCGACGGTGCTGATCGACGTCGCGGAAGTGGTGGGGGGTGAAATCGCCGTGGATCCAATCGACCTGGCTCCCGCCGGGGCGGAGCTCGGAGAGTTTCTCGAGGTCGGCCGCCTGGGCGCCGGTGACACGGGCGTGGGAACGGCCGGCGCCGGCGGCGCGGTGGACAGGCTGACGGTCGAGATCGCCGCCTCGCTGCAGCAGCGGCCGACCGTCGTCTGCTGGGTGTTTGACCAGTCGGTCAGCCTCGCCGGGCAGCGGCGGGAGATCGCGGGGCGTCTCGGCCGCGTGTTCGAGGAACTCGGTGGCACAGGCCGTGAGTCTCATGGCCACGAACTGCTCAACCTCGTGTTTGCGTACGGTCAGAAAGTAACCCCCGTGATCGCGGAGCCCACGCAGGAGACGGCTCCCGTCGTGGCCGCGATCGAATCGATCCCGGTCGATGAACTGGGAGTGGAGATGACGTTCACCGCGATCGCCGAGGCCGCAAAGAAGGCCAAGCAGGTGCGGGTGTCACCGACCAAGCGAAACGTGATGATCATCGCGTTCACCGACGAGGTTGGCAACGACCAGCAGTACGCCGATCAGGTTGCAGCCTACTGCCGCACGCAGGCGATGCGGGTCTACGTGGTCGGGGTTCCAGCGCCGTTTGGCATGCGTGACGTGCGGATGAAGTTCAAGGAGTTCGATCCGAAATATGCCGACGACGTCCAGTGGGCGGTGGTGGAGCAGGGGCCCGAGACGCTCTATCCGGAGATGGTGCGGGTTCGGTCGGGCCGCGATGGGGATGAGCCGATCGATTCCGGCTTCGGTCCGTTCAGCCTGTCGAAACTCTGTGCCGAGACAGGGGGTATCTATTTCTGCGTGCACGCCAATCGCCAGGCCGGCGGCCGTGTGGGTGACGGCGAGGTCGCCGACATGGCGTCGGGTCTCCGATACTTTTTCGATCCGGAAGTGATGCGGGCCTATCGGCCCGACTACCAGTCGGCGGCCAAGATCGACCAGCTGCTCGCGAGCAACCGGGCCATGAAGTCCCTCGTGGACGCGGCCCGGAGCGCCGAGGTGGCGGCGATGGACGCCCCGCGGCTGGAGTTTCCCCGGCAGGACGACGGCGCGCTCGCGCTGCTGTTCAGCGAGGCCCAGAAGAAGGCGGCGGTGCTGCAGCCGAAGATCGACGCGCTGTACGGCATTCTCGCGGCGGGGCTTCCCGACCGCGAGAAGGTGACCGAGAAGCGGTGGCAGGCCGGCTACGATCTCGCGATCGGCCGGGTGCTCGCGGTGAAGGTGCGGACCGACGCCTACAACATCATGCTGGCACAGGGGAAGACGGGGATGAAGTTCAAGGACCCGAAGAACGACACGTGGCGGTTGGTGCCGAACGGCGAGATCTCGACGGTCGGCTCGCAGACCGAGAAGGCGGCCGCGCAGGCGGAGACGTATCTGCAGCGGGTGGTGGCCGAGCATCCTGGCACGCCGTGGGCCCAGATCGCCGCCGCGGAACTCCGCAGGCCCCTGGGCTATGCCTGGCAAGAGGCCCACACCGGCGTCAACACGCCGAAGAACAACGGTGGTGGCGGGAACGGCCGCCAAAGCGACGACATGCGTCGCAAGCTCGCCCCGCCAAAGCCGAAGCGACCGCTCAAGAACCTCTGAAGCTGCTTCCTGGTCACCGTCGCGCGTGGGCCGCGGGGAGAGTCTTCTGCGGAAGCGAGGGCGGAAGGCGCAGGGGGTCGGCACACGCTCGAGGAGCCTTGGGCGGATCCTCGCCCGGGCGACCATCCGCAGGACCACGCAGCGGCGACGAGCCGCCCCCGAGCCGGCGATGCTCGTACGTCGAATGCGCTCTAGAACATCAGGCTGTCCTCGGCGAAGACTTCCCGACTCTCGTAGGCATGGAAGCAGCGGGAGATCTTCTGGGAGAGCATCTGGAGAAACATGCCGCGGAACTCGGCTTCCGACCGGTCGGACGCGGGGATGGCCGTAGTGGCAGGAAATGAGAAGTCGTCGATCCGCTTCTCGAAGACGATCTTCTTCGTGGCGACCTCGTAGACCTTCACGTGGGCGGTGGCCCGACCGCGGTAGAGCGTCGAGCCCTCGTGCAGCCGAAACGCCTCGAGATCGACGCCGACGACGAGATCCGCATCGAGCGACTTGCCGAGCGACGGATAGTCGACCCACGAGTTTTCGTCGACCCAGCGAGCGACCTCCTGCTGGCCGATGATTCGCGTCCGGCGGACCTTGCTTCCGATCTGGGCACCGACCAGTGAGGCCAGCTCGCGGGCCGAGCCGGCGTCGGTGAACTCGAGTTCCACGATCGGCCGGCAGGCTATCGCAACGTGCTTCCCGCGGAGCCCGGTGAACTCGGCGGGGACGTCGGCTGGCTGGAACAGGTAGGCGGCGGTGAACAGGGTCGAGCACCCGCTGGCGGCCGGCAGCACCAGGGCTGCGAGCGTGATCAGGCGGATGATGCGGACAGCTGAGGCAAACATGGGAAAATCCTCGGTGTTCCGGCGGGGTCTCGGCCGTGGGGTCGGGAGGGTAGTCGTGCGGTTCAGGATCCTCAATCCCGCTTCCCATGGCGTCTGTCAGAATGGGCAAGGAGCGAGCGATGGGCATGCCAGAGACACCGCCGGAGACAGTCCCATCGGCCCGGCGGGCCGATGGGGGCGACGCCTTCGTGACCGCGGTCAGGGCGGCCCTTCCCGCGCAGGGTTTCTGGACGATGCCCGTGGTGGTCGCGGTGTCGGGGGGCTCTGACAGCGTGGCCCTGCTGACGACGCTGCGTCGCCTCGTGCCGCCCGGCCTGGAACACCGGCTGCTGGTCGCCCATGCCGAACACGATCTCCGCGATGGTGCGTCGGCCGATCGGGAGTTCGTCGTCCACCTCGCCGGCCGACTCGGTCTGCACGTCGTCTGGCGGCGGCTCGCCGTCCGCGATGCACCCGACGGCGACGGAGCGGGCATCGAGGGAAGGGCCCGCCGGCTGCGGTATGCCTTCCTCGCCGAGGTCGCGCTCGAGTCGGGCGGACGTCACGTCGCGGTGGCTCATACCGCGGACGACCAGGCAGAGACGATCCTCCACCGGATGCTCCGTGGCACCGGGCTGGCGGGTCTCGGTGGCATGGTCGATGCCCGGGAACTCGTCGCCGGCGTGTCGCTCGTGCGGCCCATGCTGGGGCTGACACGGGAGGATGTTCGTGGCTATCTCGCGGCCGCGGGTGAAGCGTGGCGGGAGGATCCGACCAACACCGACACCCGGCACGCCCGAAACTTTCTCCGCCACGACGTGATTCCCCGGTGCGAGCAGGGGCCGTATCCGGCGGCCACCGCAGCCCTCACCCGCCTCGGCCGCCAGGCTGCGCTGGTCGCCGGCGCGATCCGTAGCGCGGCAGAGCATCTTTTGGAGGCGCACTCCCATCGCCAGGCCGACGGGAGCGTGACCGTGCGAACGTCCCAGTTCACTGGCCTCGATCGCCACCTGGTTGCCGAGGTGTTCGTGGCCCTGTGGCGGCGGGAGGGCTGGCCGCAGCGCGACATGACCGCCCGCCACTACACGACACTCGCGGCCATGAGCGGTGGCGATGCCGGGACGGCAGACGTCATCGAACTACCCGGCAGGGTGCGGGTCCGCCACGGCGGCGACGGGATGCTGTCGATCGAGCCGGCTGGGCGACCCAGCGAACCGTAGAGCCCCAGCAGACCGTCCTCGACTCAGTGATGCATGCCCTTCGCCTGATAGCCGCCACGCGAGCGGAACCAGGCAAGTAGCAGGGCGTAGCAGACGAACATCACCGCCGGCACGAGGGCCGTGAGCTTCAGAGCCTGGCGTCCACCGAACAGGCCCGCCTGCTCGACCAGCGGTTTGTCGGCGTCGGCCGTGCTGCTGGCGGAGTCATTCCACCAGGAGACCAGCGCCTTCTGGCCGTCGATCGCATCCTGCTTGGCATGTTCCTGGTGGAGGAGGTCCAGCGCCCGCTGCGCCTCCTTGCCGCCGTCTTCCAGCACGCCCACCTTCGAGCCGTCGAGACCCACGGTCTTGAGCCAGAGAAACGTGTTCTCCTTGGGAGCCTTGTAGCGGTCGTAGACCGCCTGGCTCGACTCGCGGAGGTTGGCCGAGGCGTTCTGGTCTTGGAGGAAGCCGATGCCGGGGCCGCCGAGCAGTCCGGCCGCGAGCATGCCCACGCCGCCAGCTGCTCCGATCGTGATCGCTCCCCCCTTCGGGAACTGCTCGCTGACGACCGCGAGCATGGTGGGCCAGAGAAACGTCTTGCCGACGCCGTAGACCGTCGCGGCGACGACGCACATCAGCGCCCCCTCGGCAGAGCCGAGGAGCGTGAGCCCGGCGGCGCCGATGGCGGCCGAGGCCGCGAGCAGTCCGAGCGGCGAGATTCGCTCGACGATCGGTCCGGCGAAGAAGCGGAGAATGAACATCAGCGCCGAGGTGTAGACGAACAGCAGCAGCCCGTTTGCCTTGCTGGCCATGATCGTGCCGGTGATCTTGGAGATCCATGAGTCCGTGCCGAGTTCGACGTAGCCCACCATCGCCTGGATCAGCAGGAGAAACGCCAGAAGAAAGTGACCGAAGCGGAAGCCGGTTGCTGCCCCGAAGGCGACCAGAAGCCCGGCAGCGATCGCCCCTGAGACGAGTGGAGAGAGCCCCAGGTCGTTCTTGAAGAACAGGGACAGCAGCCCGCAGATGACGGCAGCGCCCAGCAGGCCGAGTTCGCCGAGCATGTCGCGGTAGGAGACGCCGGAACGGCTCGCTTCGCTCTTCGGAAACCGCTGTCCCAGCATCATCAGGCCGTAGAACACGACCGGAACCATGAACAACGAGATCTGAATTCGCCAGTCGATCGGCTTCGTCGTGGCATCGCCGGCCATGAAGTAGCTGGCCAGGCCGCCGGCGATCAGACCGCCGGGCCAGCCGGCGTGGAGGATGTTGAGGTAGTGCGTCTTCTTCTTGGGGAACAGCGTGGCCACGAGCGGGTTGACCACGGCCTCCGCGATGCCGTTGCCAATCGCGAACAGGAACATGCCCCAGAAGAGGCATTGGAACGCCAAGGGCTTTCCCCCCGCGGCAAAGGCGGCGCCCGTGGCCAGTGTGAGCCCGGCCGAGATCACGTGCATCAGGAAGGCGGCGAACATCAGCGGCCCAAAGCCGATCCGGTCGGCGATCAGGCTCGACAGCAGGATGATGATGCCAAAGCCGGTCAGGCCACCGCCGGTGATCGTGCCGAGCTCGGTCTGCGTGAACCCGTACTGCTCGGCCCATTGCCCGAGGATGCCGGCTCGAATCGAGAAGCCCACGCCCGCAGCAAGGATCGCCATGAAACCAGCCCAGAGCAGCCGCTGGGCGTTGGGGACGGCGCCGGATACGGCGTCGCTCGCCTGACGGGTGTGACGGTTCGCGGCCATGGGGGAGTGCCTCGGGGGTGGTGGACTCGGAGGCCGGTTCGGCCATTGATGGCCGCCTGAAAACCCCCCGAGATTCGCTGGAGCCGCGGCACTATAGCAAGCCGCGCAGGCTGGTGAAATGGCGGGTTTTCAGGGTCTCGGGGGATCTGGTCCGTGGCTTGACCCCCTGCCTGACTCCCGCCTACCTTCCCGCCCCACGTGCCTCCTCCGGCATCCCCCGCGCCGGTCTCATGAAGTTTCTCACCGACCTGCTCTGGACGCTCGTCCGCTGGATCCTGCCGCTGTCGGCGGCGGCGGTCGTGGTGGCGGTTGCGCTCGGCTCGAATCGCATCGGCGAGGAGGTGCGGAGGAGAGTTGAGGCGCGGCTTCAGGAAATGATCCCGGGCCTGACCGTCCGCGTGGAGGCTGCGAGCCTCGTCGAGGGCGAGGGCATCGTCGTGCGGGGCGTCTCGTTCATCGATGCCAAACTGCCGCCGGAGCACCGCTGCCTCCTGGCGGTCGCGGAGGCCCGGGTCGCCTGCGGCACGACGCTCAGGGATCTGCTGGCAGGTGATCCACGGATCACGTCGATCCGTGTGCTGCGCCCTGTGGTGCATGCGTTCCGCCGGACCGACGGCGGCTGGAGCCTCACGGCTCTCGTGCCCGGCCGCAGCGCCGGGCTCCGGGTGCCAGTGACCATCGATGATGCGACGCTGCTCGTCGATGGCGCCGGGGTCGGCACGCGTCTCACCCTGAGAAACATCGGCGTGGAACTCGAGCCCGTTGACGGAGGCGACGGCCGCGCGAGCACCATCGTGCGCGGCTCCGTCGCCGGCGACCTGTTCGATCGTGCCGGCTTCGAAGGCCGCCTCTCCGCCGATGGCGCGTTCGAACTCGCAGGCCAGGTGGGCGCCCTCGACCTCTCGCCTCGACTCCGCGGACTGATCGAGGCCGCCGCCGCACCACCCGAATGGCTCGCGGGGCTTCGGGGCCGGCTCGACATCGACTGGCGGGCCGGTGGCGAACTGGCCGCGCTCGACCGCGCCACGTTCGCGGTGTCGGGCAAGCTGGAGTCGGGCCACTTCGAGCATGCCAGTCTGCCGTTCGCGATCAGCGACGTATCGGCTGCATTCACCGCGAACCGTGACGGCGCGGTCTGCGAGCGACTGGAGGCGCACTCCGGATCGACCCTCCTCCGCGGCTCCGGCCGGCTGTCGGGCTGGGCGGCCGACGCCGATTTCGACCTGCTCGTCGAGGCCGAGCGGATGCTGGTGGGCCGCCACTGGGAGGGACTGATGCCGGCCGCGGTGGCGACCCACTGGAGCAAACTGCTGCCGGCCGGCGAGGTAGACGTGCGGGCCCACCTCGTGCGCCGCGCTGGCCGTGTCCGCCCCGACGTGTCACTCCGCTGCCGGAACGTGTCGCTCACCTATTACCGCTTTCCGTACCGTGTCGACCGCACGGTCGGCACGGTCACCCTCAAGGATGACCTGCTGTCGATGCACCTGACGGGAGAGGCGGGAGGCCACCCCGTGACGGTCGAGGCCGCGGTCCGCACGGCCGCCGGCAGCCAGGGCTTCGTCGAGGTTCGGGGGGACGGGATGCGGATCGACGACGCCCTCATGGCGGCGCTGCCGACCAAGAGCGCCGACATCGTCCGCTCGCTCCGCGCTGCAGGGACGTTTGACTTTGTGTTCCGGCACGACCGTTCGGCGGAGTTTTCGAACGGCTTCGCGAACTCATTGGGCATCCGACTGACGCAGTGCAGCATGGCCTACGCCGGATTTCCCTACCCTCTCGGCAATGTGACCGGCAGCATCCACATGGATCGCGGCAACTGGACCATCCGCGAAATCACTGGATCGAACGACAGCGGCTCGGTGCGGTGCACCGGTGGGCTCCAGCGGATCGGCGACGACGATGGCGAACTGACCCTCAACCTCGTGGGGACCAATGTCGTCCTCGAGAAGGAACTCCGCGACGCGCTCCCCTCGGGCGTTCGTCGGATCTGGGACGACGTCGACCCGCGGGGCAATGCCGAGTTCACCGCCCTGGTGCGGCATCGGGTCAAGCCGCGGCGGACAGAGGTCGAGATCGTCGCGGCACCGCAGGGGGATACGGTCTCGATCGAACCGGCCTGGTTTCCCTACCGGCTCGAGCGGCTGCGGGGTCGACTGCACTGGAAGGACGGTCGGATGCAGTTTGACGACGTGCGGGGCGCTCATGCCCGCACCACGGTGTCGGCCGACGGCATCTGCCGCTTCTCGGGCGACGGCGGCTGGCACGTGTCGTTCACCCGCCTCGCCGCCGATCGCTTCCGGGCCGACCACGACGTGCTGCGGGCGCTTCCCGCGGGGCTCCAGCAGGCGGTTTCGGGCGTGCGACTGCGGGGCATGCTCTCCATCGACGGTGCCCTCGAGATCTACTCGACGGCGACGACGCTCACCGCTGGGCCGGGAGGGCGTCCCGAGGCGGTGCCCGGGCCAGCGGCCGCTGCCTGGGACATGCAACTCGACATGGAGCAGGCGGCGCTCGACGTGGGGGTGCCGCTCGAGCACGTGCACGGTGGCATCCGGCTCCGCGGTCAGAGCGACGGCCAGACCTGGAGAACGCTCGGCGATATCACGATCGACAGTGCGATGTGGCGCGGAGTGCAGCTGACGTCGGTTCAGGGACCGCTGGCGATGGATGCGGCGGGGGCCCGGTTTGGCGCACTGGCTGGGGGTGATCCGCAGGCCGCACAGCGACGGCTCACGGCGCGAGTGGCCGAGGGCACGCTCACGGTCGACGGCAGCGTCGCGGCAGGCGAGGGGGGCACGTTCGCCGTGACCGCATCACTCGCCGACGCCGATCTCGCGCGGTTGGCCGGCGACATGAGCGGCGGACCGCATCACTATCAGGGGCGGGTGCATGGCGGCATCGAGGTTCGTGGCTCTCGGGTGGGCAGCCACTCGCTCGCGGGCCAAGGGCAGGTCAAACTCACCGATGCCGATATCTACGAACTCCCGGTGATGGTGGCCCTGCTCAAGATCCTTCGGGTGAAGACGCCCGATCGCAACGCCTTCAGCAGCAGCGTCGTCGACTTCCGCGTCGAGGGCCCGCACGCCTATCTCGACAACATTGAGCTCTCAGGCGACGCGATCAGCCTCGTCGGCAACGGCGAGGTCGACTTCGATTCCAACCTCAACCTCGTGCTCCGGCCGATCATGGGGGAAGCGGAGACGCAGCTGCCGGCCATGAAGCGGCTGCTCGGCGGAGCGAGCGGCCAGTTCGTGCTCGTGCATGTCGACGGCACCGTCACCACGCCGACGACGTCGACGGAGGCCTTTCCCACGCTCGCGGCGGCCGCGCAGAAGCTCCAGTCGCGGCGGCAGACCGACAT
>CAJBSQ010000375.1 GCA_903958265.1 uncultured Planctomycetaceae bacterium | reverse complement strand
TAGCCCTCGCGACGGTCGCTCACGCGGCGGGCTGCCGCGGCTTCTGCCGCTGCAGGAGCTTGATCTTGGGGTCGGCCTGAGCGCTCCGCGTTTCCTCGGCGAACTCCTCGGGCGTCATCCGGATCTGCCGTTCAAACCGCCGCCGTGCGAAGAGCCAGCGGCATCCCGCCACCACCGCCGCCGCCGCGAACAGCCAGACCGCCGACCGCCAGGCGGCCGCCGCGATCGCGAGGTGTTCGGCGGGACCACGGCTCGACGACAACGCCACCGGGCCGATCGCGAACACGGCGGCCATCGCAAGCGCTGCCAGGGCAGTGCCACCGCCGACAGCCCCGGCGAGCGACCGCCACGAAAAGATGCGGGCCAGCCCCGCGATGGGATCGATTCGGCGATAGTCGATCGCCAGCCGCGCCGGCTGCCACGAAAAGCCATCCAGGAGGAAACGCACGCCAAGCCCCACGGCGGCGGCCGCGGCCACGACTGCCGCGGTGGGCGCGGTCACCGCCACGAGCGCGGGCCAGAGGCTTGGCGGCGCGGGAGCCGCAGCTTCGGCGATCGCAACGGCCACCAGATCGGTCGCCGCGGGCATCGTCGCCGCAGCCCATGCCGGGAGGAGCCACACCGCCGTACCTGCCGTCGCCACCCAGGCCGGCAGCACGGCCGTTGGCATCGTCCCCTGGCGGCGAGCCGCCTCGCGGCGGCGCGGCGTCGCCGGGATCACGCGTTCGGAGTCGTCGGCCATGGCGTGCCTGGAGCCCTCGTGGAAACGCGGCTAGGGATGGATGTCGTGGAAGCACCGCTCCAGCGGCGGCTCGACCAGCGCGGCGAAGCCACCGATCCAGGAGTCGGTGCCGGCACACACAGCGACGAGCAGGACGAGCGAGGCGGCCGCCTGCAGCAGCCCCTGGCCCGGATCGAAGCCCGCGGTTCGCACGCAGATGGCAGCCACGAGATGAAAGGCGAGCACCGCCGCGAGGGCCGGTAGGGCGAGCGACACGGCCAACGAGAGCCCGACCCCGGGCATGCTGCCGGCGAGGACCACGAGCCCGTCGTGCCAGCTGCCATCGACGCCGACGGCCGCCCCGATCGGGAGCACGTGAACGCTGTCGACCAGCCCGGCCACCACGGCCGCATGACCCCCGGCCCCGATGAATCCGGCCAGCGCCATCCACCAGGCAAGCCTCGCCATGCCGGCCGACTCGGAGCCCGCCTCGCCGCCGAAGTCGTCGGCCCACGACAGTCCCGTGACGCTCCCGAGCACCGCGCCGGCCCAGGAGGCCGAGGCAAAGACGGCGGCCGCTGCCGCGCCCATGACCAGGCCGACGAGCCCCTCCACCACCGCGATTCCGACGAGTCCCCAGGCATCGACGGCCATCGGCTGCGAGACCGCCGCCGCGGTCGGACAGGCCGCGATCGTGATCGCGAGCACCAGGGCTGCCTGCACACGAAAGCCGACGCCGATCGCCAGCGGCAGCACGCCGATCGCTACGGCAGCGGCCATGCGGGCGAACACGCCGACAGCGACGGCACTGCCTGCGGCGAGCACAGAGGATATCCAGACGTCGGCCATCGTCGCCACCTGCCTGCGTCGTGCGTGCCAAGCCCCGCGGCTCACGGCCCGGCCGCGGTCTCGCGAAACAGCTCCGCCAACCGCTCCACCATCCACGGCAGCGACACGACGAGGGTCGCCGCCATCGCTGCAAACTTCGGCACGAATCCGACGATCGGCTCGTGGACTCCCGTGGCCGCCTGCACCAGCCCAGCGACGACCCCCACGGCCAGGCCGGCGAGCAGCACGGGCACGAGCACCACGGCTCCGCCGACGAGCGCCTGCCTGACGAGTTCGATGAGCTGCTGGTCGTTCATGGCGAGTCGCTCGGGGAGTTCATGACGGCAGCGCCCGCACGCTGTCGAGCAGCGAGCGAACCACCAGCGACCAGCCGTCCGCGGCGACGAATACCAGGAGCTTGAGCGGCAGCGACACCAGCGACGGCGGCAGCATCACGAGGCCCGTGGCCACCACGAGCGTGGCCACCAGGATGTCGAGCACGAGAAAGGGGAGCAGCATCCGGAAGCCGATCGTGAAGGCCGTCTCCAGTTCGCTCACCAGAAACGCGGGCAGCAGGGCCTCAACCGGCACGTCGTCGTAGGTCGCCGCCTGCCTGGGGCCGTCGGGGTGCCGCTCGAGAAACAGCAGCATCGTGTCGCGGTTGCCCGCCTGCTCGATCTGGCCCGCCATCCACCGCCGGATCGGCAGCGACCCCTTGTCGAACGCCTCCGCGGCGGAGAGCGTGCCGCTGCGGTAAGGCTCCATGCCATCCCGCCAGGCCTGGTTCCAGACCGGCCACATCACCATGGCCGAGAGGAAAATCGCCAGCGACGCGACGATCTGGTTGGAGGGAATTTGCGGCATGCCGAGCCCCTGCCTCAGGAGCGAGAGCACGACCGACATCCGCACGAAGCAGGTCGTCATCAGCAGCACCGCGGGAGCAAGGCTGATCACACCAAACATGACCGCCGACGGGATGAGCGTCTCCAGCGGCCGGCCGCCGAGGAGTTCGAGCCAGTCTCCGGGGCTGCGGGAAGCCACCTCTGCCGGCACAGCGCGGGCCGCATCGACCGCCTGGAGGGGACCGGCGAGATCGTCGCTGCGGGCCGCGGCCCACGGCAGCAGCGCAGCGGCGAGCAGCAGGCCAGCCACGGCTCTTCCAAGGCGCGACACGGTGCGCCGCGAGGCGAACGACATGGACGAACGACGACACAGGGCCGCGGTGCACATCAGGCGCGGGCCTCCCCGCGACGGGCAGCCCGCCGGCCGCGATCGGCGACCCCGGCGACACGGCTGCCATGGCAGGCGGCGACCATCCGGTCGGTGGCCTGCGGATCGGTCAGTTCGGCAAGCGTCTGGCAGCCAGCGGAGGACACGCCGACGAGCAGCGTTCGCGGGCCGAAGCGGATGATCCGCACCGACTGCTGACCTCCGAGCGACGCCTCGCCGAGCACTTCGAAGACATCCGGGGGCATGCCGACCGCACGGCGGGCGGTGACGACCCGATAGGCGGCCACGGCGGCGAACGCGCTGCCCAGGGCGACGAGCAGTCGCCAGTCGGGCAGCGGCCGAAACGCCGGTGTTCGTGACCCAACGCTCGGCTGGGGTTCGGTCGAGAGCGGCACCGAAGCGAGAGACCGTGCGGCCGCCGGCACGGCAGCCGTCGCAGCTTCGACCAACGAGGCCGGCACGACGGCGGCATCCGCGACCAGCAGTTCGGGTGCCGGCGCGATGGGGGCCTCGGCGACAGCCGAAAGGCACCACGCCACGACGGTGAGGGCGGCCGCGATGGACCGGGCGTGTCTGGTTGGAATGAGCATCGAGGATCCTCCCGTCAGGCGGCCATCCGCCGCCGGGGTGTGTCGCGGTCGACGGGTTCGGCAGGCTCGTCCATCGACGCCCAGTTGATCCGCGAGGAGGGCCCAGACGCGTCACCCCGCTGCCGAACCGGCAGCCGCTCGTTGGATCCGGAACCGCTGCGAAACATCAGGTAGGCGAGCAATGCGCAGCACTTGGCCATCACGATCATCCACACCTCGCGGGGTACGTCACTGAACCGGCCGGTGGAGACCGCCTGCACGGTGACATCCACGTACCCGCCGATCGTCTGCGGGTTCAGGGGGCGGCCTGCTGATAAAGGCGCCGCAGCGGCGACTGGGGCTGCGGCCGCGGCCACCCGGGCAGTAGAGGATTCAGCCCGCGACGAGCCCCCTGGGAACCGCGTGATCATCACGCGGCGGGCATCGGGGCTGGAGCCCGGGGGCAGCAGCTGCAGGACGTGCTCGCGGAGCCGCTCCTCCTCGACGCGGTCGATGGTCGCCTTCACGGCAGTGGCATCCCGCTGCCGCGCGGCCCGGTCCGCCGCATCGAACCATGTCTCAGGCACGGCCAAGGTCACCAGGATCGTGTCGGGATCGAGGGCGAGATCACGACACGACGTCGACGCAACCACGGCAGGAATGGCTAGATCGTCGGCGATCTCCACCTCAGCCGGTGCATTGGCGTCGGCCACCCGCTGCTGCCGGGCCGGCAGGCCAGGCTCGGCAAGCACCTCGGGCACCGGCGCGGCGGATGCAAACGACACCGAGACATCCACGACGACGCCCTTCACGAACGACAGCGCCTGCCGCACCTTCGCGGCCAGATGCCGCTCATGCGCGATGCGGCGGGCCAGTTCCGGATCCACCTCGGCCAGCGGCTCGGCGGATTCGGGAGCTTCCAGCGGGCCGGCATGCACGCGGCCACTCCGCAAGTCGGTGACGGCCACGCGATCCGGCGCGAGCCCGGCGATCGACGCCGCCACGAGCACGCGGATCGCCTGCACGCGGGCCGGCTCGAGTTCCACATCGGGCTGCGTGCGGACGTTGACGCTCGCCGTCCGCGCCGGCCCTGCGGCCAGCGAGCCATTGAATGAGCCGCGATCCTCCACGTCGTAGAGCACTGCTGCCCGCTCGATCCCAGGCATCGAACAGATCACGTGGGACAGTTCTTCTTGGACGGCGACCCGCAAGAGTTCCTCCTGGGCCGCCCTGCTCTGCCACGGGCTGTTCCGCTCCAGCGCCCGTCGCAGGCTGCTGCCAAACTCGCGGGGCAACGCCTCTGCGTCTACCAGCGCCCGCATGTAGGCGCTCTGCCGCGGCCGCGGCACCCACACCCGGCCGTCCTCCGTGCGGTGGCCCGACAGCTGCGCCCGATCGAAGGCCGCCTCCACGATCGCCAGCTCCGACGACGGGAGCACCGTGCCGGCGAGCAGTTCGACCTCCTCGCTCGCGGGCCGGTCGCGGAGCAGCCATGCTCCCCAGCCGATCGAGGCGGCGATCAGCCCCAGCGCGATCACCTGCGCGGGGGTTACCCGGGAGGGTCGGCGGTGCGTATCGGGCGAAGCGTCGTGGTCCATGATGCAGTTCCGGATTCATTCTCGGAGGTCGGGAGCGTCGGCTTCAGGCGGCGTTGCGGCGGGCTCGGCGGCGAGCCAGGCGCAGGGTGACCGCCGTGCCCCCCTCCGGACACCGCATTGCCGTGATCTCCGCACCACATCGGCGGGCGAGGTCGCAGCAGGCGGCGAGTGACCGATCATCCACGGGGGCAGACCCTGAATCGGCGATTTCCAGTTCGAAGGCGTCGGCGGTGTCGATTCCGGTCACCACGACCTCGCGGAGCCGCGGGCCATCGGTCCGCACTGCCGGATGACTCGCGGCGGCAATCGCGGCGGCCATGAGCGGCTCGAGGAGTCCGCGGACCATCTCGGGATCGGCATCGATCACCTGACTGACGGGCACGTCGAGCGTCACCCGGAGCTGATCGCCGGACACAGCCCGAGCGTTGGCCTGCGCGGCGATGATCGACTCGAGGAGTTCGCGGACGGCCGTCCCCCGAGCCGCCGGCATCGGCAGGATGATGGGCCCGTCGCTCAGGCGCCCGTCGGCGGCGGTGGCGGGATCGGAGCCGTCGTGGGCTGATGCGTGTGTCATGGGAATCCTTTCCCTGAAGCGCCGTGGTGGAGAGGCAAAAAACCGTGCGGCTAGCCGGCCACGGCGGTCCGCGACGTGCTGGCGGAACTGCAGATCTCGTCCATCAGCCAGCGGTTTACGTCGCCGAGTGCCGCCTTCGAAAGGTCGCCCGACCCCTGGTACATCCGCATCGCGAGCATCGCACCGGCAGCATGGAAAAGCCGGAGCATGCGGTCGGTGTGGGAGGCCGACGAGGCCGCGGCGGCGGCGGTGCAGCAGTACAGCATCGGCATCCGGCGCACGCCCCGGATGCGGGCGAACATCGATTCCTCCAGCGGAAACGCTCCCCCCAGCGAGACGGCCCCGGCGAACGATTCGGGGTGCCGGCAGGCGATGCGGAAGGCCTCGGTGCCACCTGTTGATTGGCCCACGAGCCAGATCCGCCGCGGGTGGATGCTCAGCCGGTCGCGAACCCGGTCGACCGCCCGCCAGACCGCGGTGGCACCGCCGGCCGCCTGCACGGCGACGAAGTTTCGCAGGCTGACCCCGGCCATGACGCGGCCAAGATCGAAGGATCCGGCGAGCGGATCGGTGATCCACACGAGCAGCGGATAGTCATACCCGGCCTCGTAGGCCTGGGGGATGAACACGGGCATGCCTTCCGTCCAGTCGGGGACGGCATGCCGGCGCTCGGCCGGGAGCGTCGCAGCGGAAGGTCCGCATGCTTGTTTGGAACGGCGGCCATTCATGCAACGCACCTCGCTGAGGAACCGGCTGCCGAGGCCAAGCCCGGGCAGACCCGCCACAAGGACAGGACGGCGGGTTCTAGCCCACGACACCAGCCGGGAGCAACGCCAGCGGCCGTCGTCCCCCGCCCGCGCGGCAAGCCGGGCAAGCCGCGAAGGCGGGGAGGCCTCAGGCCGACGCTGTGAGCCGGTTCATCGTGGCGACCAGCTCCTTGACGGCGGCGATGCTCTTGTCGAGGGCGGCCCGCTCGGTGGGCAGCAACTCCAGCTCGATGATCTTCTCCACGCCGCCGGTGCCAAGCACCACGGGCACCCCCACGAAGTAGCCGCCGACGCCGTATTCCTTGTCGCAGTAGGCCGCGCAGGGAACGAGCCGCTTCTTGTCCTTCACCACGGCCTCGACCATCTGCGTGGTTGCGGCGGCCGGGGCGTAGTAGGCGCTCCCCGTCTTGAGGAGCGCGACGATCTCGGCGCCGCCGTTGCGGGCGCGATCGACGATCTTTTCCAGGCGGTCCGCCGACACCAGTTGCGTGACCGGGATCCCGCCAACGCTCGTGCAACTCGGGATCGGCACCATGGTGTCGCCGTGGCCACCGAGCAGCATGGCCGAGATGTCCTCCACACTCACGCCCAACTCCAGCGCCAGAAACGAGCAGTAGCGGGCCGTGTCGAGGATGCCCGCCTGACCGATCACGCGATTCGCCGGAAAACCGGTCACCTGGAACGTCCGCTGCACCATGGCATCGAGCGGATTGGAGACGACGATCACCACGGCGTCGGGGCTCGTTTCGCGGATCTTGGCCGCGACGTCGCCGACGATCTTCGCATTCGTCGAGAGCAGGTCGTCGCGGCTCATGCCCGGCTTGCGGGCGATGCCCGCCGTCACCACCACCACGTCACTGCCGGCGGCATCGGCCCAGTCGGTCGTGCCGGTCACCTTGGAATCAAAGCCGACGATCGGGGAGGCCTGGAACAGGTCGAGCGCCTTGCCGGCGGGCATGCCCTCGGTGGCGGGGATGTCGAGCAGCACGATATCGCCGAGTTCGGCGGCCGCACACCAGTGGGCGGTGGTGGCGCCGACGTTGCCGGCTCCGATGATCGCAATCTTCGCGCGTCGCATGGCGGGAGGGTTCCGGAGGGAATCGAGAAGGAAGGGGGCCGGCCGTGCCGGAGCCCCCTATCTAAAGCCAGATGCCAGCCGGCGCGAAGGGGGGGCCGGCTTCACTCGCTCGGCAGGTCGAGACGCTCGGGCATCGCCTCCCTCCGCCGCCGCTCCGCCGCTCGCCGGTCGCGGCGGGCCATCCAGGCGTTCACCGCGAACACCGCTCCAAGGAGGCCGAGAATCCCGGCGAACACGCCGAACAGCAGGTTCGAGGCTCCTGCCGGCGAGGGTGGCCTGAGCCACTCCACCCCCGGCCCGATCACCAGCGCCGTCGACACCCGCTCCCCTTTGACCTCGTCAGCGGCCGGCGGCAGCGCGCTTTGCGGGTCGCGGAGCGGGTAGCTGTACCGTTTGAAGCCGAAGGCCGGCACCCGCACCCGCTCGCTGATGTCTTCGCCCGAGGGCATGCCGGCCGGCAGTTTCGCCACGCAGCAGACGATCGGGTAGCGGTCTTGGATCCGCTCATTGACCTTGATGGTCGGCGTGTCAGCGAACACCTCGAGCTCCCAGTAATGGTCGTCCCCGACTGCCTCGCGACGGTCTGGATCGTCGATCGCGATCCGCGTGGCCCGCCGCGCCACACCGTCGATCACCACAGGGTCGCCCCGATGCGAGGCGAACCACTTCCGGGCCGGATCGATGAGATCCAGCACGTCGGTCCGGCGTCCAGCAGCGCGGGCCACTTCCGCGGGAGTCGTCCGCCGCGCGGCCGCCATCACCCGCCAGAAGGCCTCGGTGTCGCCGGGTTCGAGTTTGCGGTCGTCGACTACGGTGTCGAAAAGGGCATAGTCCATGCCCAGTCGGCCGAGGGGCGTGGGCGGCTGCCAGGACACGGCCGTGGCCGCCACGAGGAGGTCGTGGGCGGCCTCGGGCCATGCCTGGAATGCGTCCGTGCCGACCGGCCTCGGCCCGACCTTCGCGGTCAGCGGGAGTGCCCAGGCCTCGGCCGGCTCATCGATCGGCCGCCAGCGGGCCCAGGCCACCGGTGCCCGCGGCACCACCACGTCGACGATCGCAGCCCGCTCGTCCACGATGCGGACCAGATCGTAGGACGCCCGCCCCAGTCGTTCCGCAAGGTCAGCAGGCAGTCGGCGGGGGGCGACGAACGTGGCCCGCCCGTGAACCTTCACGAGCCGGTCGGTGATCGAGGGTGGCTCGCCGCGGGGAGAAACCGCGGCGGCGCCATCCCGCCAGCGGGCCTGCAGCGGCGCGGGTGCGGCCAGACGGGAGATCACCTTGACGAGCACCTGCTCCTGGTCTTCGCCCCAGGGAGCAGCCGCGTCGACCGCCGCCCGGTCGCCGACGGCGATCTGCTTGATGGCGAGAAATGACTCGAGGCTCGAGCCGGGTTCGGTAGCGACCCGCGCGGCGGCGGCCACGGCCGGGAGAAGATCCCCGGTGCCAGAGGGCCCTCGCGACGCCGCCGGGCCAGACGGCAGCCGGATCGGCTCGAGGGTCATGATCAGCGGCGCCACGCGGATGGCGTCGGCGGCGTTGTAGGCGTAGTTCTTGAAGAAGTAGCCGAGGATCTCGACCGGCTCCTCGATATCCATGCCGGAGGGCATCCCCGCAGGCAGCGCCAGGCACTGCACCACCACCGGCGATGCCGGCCCGCCCGCCGGCTCCATCCAGCACTGCCAGTACGACTCGACGCCGTAGTCGTTCCGCGGGGCCGTGAGTTGCTCCGCCCTGTGCAGCGTGCCTTGCATCCGCACCAGCCGCCCGCGAAACGACCGCGGCTGGCCGAACAGTTCGCGAAAGCCCACCTGCTGCGATCGCGCCCGACGGAGCCCATCAAGGCCGACGTCGCGGAGCGTCGTCCAGGTCTGAAACCAGGCATCGTTGTCGGCGTCTCGAAAGACAGTGGCATCCCGCACCTTGGCGAGCGAATCGAGCGAGGCACTCAAGGCCGCCATCGCCGGGTGTTCCAGCGGGTCTGGGTCGCGTTCGATGACGACCTCATCTCCCTGCGGCCCGCGGCCGGCCACCGCCTCGAGTCGCGTGTCAACCTGGGGCTGTCCACCGCGGGGGCGCGGAAACCAGGTCCGCTCCACCCAGCCCAGCACCACGATCAGCGCGACGCCCGCAGGCACGAGCATCCAGAACAGACGTCGCCGCTCCCCGGGGGCGAGGAAGTTGCGGGCCGGCCGGGCGGCGTTCACGGGAGCGAAGGTCCGGAGCCGTCGGATTCCGACGCCGGCACCACCGGTGTGGCCGCCGCCTTCTGCCGCCGCATCTCACGCCACACGTAGGCACCGAACGAACTCACGAGCGTGAGCGGCATCGCGAGCATCAAGATGATGCTGTAAAAGTAGCCGCGGGCCACGTTGAGTCCGTCGGGGTCGGACGTATCGACGGCATCCTTGCAGTTGGGACATCCGAGCGCCTCGGCAGAGGCCAGGAGGCCAACCATGGCGAGCAGCACGAGCGTCGGCAGGGCGTGACGAAGACGGTGCATGGATTGACCTCACCCCTCAGAGATTGACGACACCCCTAGAGCGCATTCGACGTACGTGGTTCGCCGGCTCGGGGGCGGCAAAAGTCGCGTCGCCGGGGCGAGGATACGCCCAAGGCTCCGCGAGCGTTCGCCGACCCCCTTCGCCTACCCGCCCTCGCTGACGGAGACGACGCTGCACACAGCCTGGATATTCTTCAGTGTAGAC
>CAJBSQ010000374.1 GCA_903958265.1 uncultured Planctomycetaceae bacterium | reverse complement strand
CTGCGGACTCGAGTCTTCTGGCTGAGATGACGCGGGCAGTCGTCGAAACGGTCAATCCGGAACAGGTGCTGGTGTTCGGGTCTCACGCGCGGGGCGATGCTACGGCCGATTCCGACGTGGACTTGCTCGTCGTCGAGTCGCAGCCGTTCGGTCTGGGGAGAAGCCGACGGCAGGAGTTGCAGCGGATCCGCCGGGCTCTGTCCCGCTTTCCGGTTCCGAAGGACGTGCTCGTGTACAGCCGAGCCGAGGTGGAACGATGGAAAGACTCACTGAATCACATCATTCGCAAGGCCTACTCCGAGGGCAAGGTGCTCTACGGTCATGAATGACGAGTCGGCCAGAATGATCGATCTGGCGAGGCGAGACCTGCGGGCGGCGCAGGGCATGGCCGTTGACACGCTTTCATTCACGGATGAAATCTTCGGCTTCCACGCTCAACAAGCCGTCGAGAAGGCATGCAAGGCATGGTTGTGCGGGCTGGGGATCGTGTATCCCAAAACACATGACCTCGACCTTCTGTTTCACCTGTTGTCGGAGAGCGGTGCAAAGGTGCCAGTGGAATACGAAGAGTTGCTCGACCTCGTCGACTTCTCGGTTCAGTATCGCTACGAGGCCTTCGAGGAGTTGCCGATTGATCGTCGTGAGACAGTGCTTCTCGTGACACAATTCATCGAGCATGTCACCAGCCGGCTTGCCTGAGGCGCCTGGTAATCCTGCCGTTCAGCGAGCCGCCAGCAAAAGGAGTGATCGACCTGTAACTAGGAGTGATCGACCTGCGGCCGTACGGGGGCCGCCGCGGCCAGGTGACCAAAGCCGCGTTCCCGACAACTTGTGAAAGCAGCGAGGCCTCGAGCGACCGAACGCGAGGCCGGGTGTGCCCCCGCTCGACGCCGGTTACCCCGATGGCCGCAGCACGGCTGTCCAGAGCGAATCGGAGACGAGCAGGCCCTCGCGGGTGAGACGAATGCGGCGGCCATCATCGTGGGCGAGGCCGCCCGCCAACCAGCGCTCGAGGGCGGGGCCGATGAGACCGTCGGCGTCGAGGCCGGTTGCCAGGCGAAACGCCTCGCGGTCGATGCCGTCGCGCCGCCGGAGCCCGACGACGAGACGCTCGCGGGCTGCCTCGTCGTCGCTCATGGCATCGACGTCGCCCGTGGAATCCCCGCCGGCCAGCACCTTGTTCATCCACGTGGTGGTGGACCGATGGTTCGTCGTCCGGGTGCGGCCGTCAAACCGCGCGGCCCCCGGACCAAACGCCTCCCATGGGCGGCAGTCCCAGTAGGCCTCGTTGTGGCGACAGCGGGCCCCCGGCTTCGCGAAGTTCGAGACCTCGTAGTGCTCGAAGCCCGCCGCCTCGAGCCGGTCGATCGCGGTCTCGAACATCGCCCGCTCGAGTGGCTCGTCGACGGGCCGCAGAATGCCCTTCGTTCGCTGCGACTCGAAGGCCGTGCCCTTCTCCCATGTCAGGCAGTAGACCGAGACGTGCTGCACGCCGAGGGCGATGGCGGCATCGAGGTCGGCCTCCACGGCGGCGAGCGACTGGCTGGGCGCGGCGGTCATCAGATCGAGGCTCACGGCGAAGCCGGCGGCATGCAGGCGATCGGCGGCGCGGCGAACGTCATCGGGCGAGTGGTCGCGATCGAGGGCGGCGAGCGTGGTGGCATCGAGCGATTGCCCCCCGAGGCTGACCCGCGTCACACCACAACCACGCAGCGCCGCCACGAGTTCCCTGGTGACGTCGAGCGGATTGGCTTCGACCGACACCTCCGCTTCGGCACCGGGCAGGAGCCGCGACCCGAGCAGATCAAACAGCCGAGTGAGCCCCGCTGGCCCGAGATGCGAGGGCGTTCCACCGCCGAGATAGAGGGTGTCGAGCGGCAGCCGCGCCGAATCGCCATTCGGCACAATGCCTCGATCCAGGCGTTCGAGTTCGCGACCGATCGCCAGCAGGTAGCGGTCGATCAGGTCGTCGCGGCCGGCCACGAGCGTGAAGTCGCAGTAGCCGCACCGGTGCCGACAGAACGGCACGTGGACGTAGGCAGACCGCGGCGGCGTCGGGAGGTGCATGCTCTCATCGTAACGCGACCTGTCGGCCGCAACCACGAAGGACGGCCCGCGGGCTTCGCCCTCCGTATCAGCCAGCGGCCGCGACCATCAGAGCCAGATGTGCAGCCGGCCGTCGAGCATGTCGGGGAGTTTCTTGGTGAGGATTCGGCGAATGCGGTCGTCGGTGTATCGCGTCGAGAAGTGCGTGGCGATCACCACCTCGTTGCGAAACCGCTCGCGACGGGCCAGGAGATCGTCGAGGTGCATGTGGCCGAACTTGTGGATTTTCTCCTTGCGGTGGCTGTGCGCCACGAACGTCAGTTCGGTGATCAGCACCTGCGCCTCGAACATCGCCGGGCAGCGGTCGAGGCCCTCCGGGGAGCTGTCGCCGAGGTAGGCCACCAGCGGCGTCCTGATCTCGTGCGTGACGTCGACACCCGACAGCCTGAGGTCGCGGATCTTGTCCCCCGGCAGCCCCGCGTAGTCGTGCTTCAGCTTCCGCCGTCGATCCCAGACCACGTAGCCAACGCTCGGGATCGTGTGGCAGGTTTCCGACACGGTCACGACATGCTCCCGCGAGAGTTCGATCTCGTCACCGGGCCGTGCGGGCAGCAGGGTGCAGGGCAGCCGGCCGCGATCGAGCCGTGACACCGCCTTGAGGAGCCGCTCGATCGGCTCGATCGCCGTCTCGGGAACGTAGATCGTCGGCGGCTCCATCTTCATCATCCGCCGCCGGGCCACGTACACGGGGAGCGCGGCGATGTGGTCGAGGTGGGTGTGGGTGATGAACCACGTGGCCGTCGCCATGAAACCCCACGGCTGGGAACCTAGGTCGAAGCCGAGCTTGAGCTCGGGAATCCGCCAGCAGCTCTGCACGGCGGCCCGCGAGTAGCCCTCGACGGTGAGACCCTTGTGAACGAGGGTGCGGTACGGCGAGTTGTCGATCATGCTGTGTCGCGGGGCGGGTTCGATGGGAGAGGCAGGGTCGATGCGGTCGCAGGCTGCCGGGGCGGGGCCGGTTCCAGCCAGATTTCGTCGAACAGTTTGTCCTGCCGGGTGGCGATCGCGCCGCGGCGGACGAGCTCGAGGGCCGCCAGAAAGATACCGACGATCCGCGACCGCGGCATATCGTCGTCGAAGAGTTCCGTGAATGCCACCCTGCCCCGCTCCGCCACGAGCGCCTCGATCCGGGCGGCATGGGTCTCGATCGGAGTATCGTCGTGGACGATCTGCCGTGGCCGCCGCTTCTCCCGCTTCGCCATCACCCGCGTCATCGCGCCGACGAGGTCCCAGGCATGCACGTCGGCGATCGTCACCTCGGCCGGGCCCCCCCGGGCCGCCGGCTCGTCGGCCGCATGCCGGGCGAACCGCAGCTCCCACTGCCGCGCTCGATCCTCGAGCATGGTCGCGGCGTCGCGGTACTGCTTGTACTCCAGCAGTCGCTGCACGAGGTCCTCGCGAACGAGCTCGACCGGCTCCTCGGTCTCCTCGGGGCGGGGCACGAGGGCTCGGGCCTTGATTT
>CAJBSQ010000373.1 GCA_903958265.1 uncultured Planctomycetaceae bacterium | reverse complement strand
CTGGACCGCAGGTAGGAAACCCGCGGCTACGAAAGCACGATCGACGTCGATTACCACAACGTAGGTACAGGTTTCCTACCTGTACCCTGCCCCGACCAGCACCGCACTCCCGTAGGTACAGGTTTCCTACCTGTACTACGCCCCGACCAACGCTGCGTTCCCGTAGGTACAGGTTTCCTACCTGTACTACGCCCCGCCCAACGCTGCGTCAGTCGATGATCGGGAAGAACGTCCCGAAGGCCCGCTCGCAGAACACGCCCGGGTCATTGAACCGACGGTGTTGATCGAGCGCCGAAATCGCCCGCATCTGCGGGTCATCCAGCGTGAACCCGACGGCCTCGAGATTCTCGGCGAGCCGCTCCACTCGCGAGGTCTTCGGGATCACCGACGTTCCCCGTTGGATACCCCAACGGAGCACCACCTGCGCGGGCGTGCGGCCGGTGGCCGCCGCAATCTCCGTCACCACCGGGTGGCCGAGCACCGAATCGGCGGGGGTCGCCATGCCGAGCGGCACATACGACCCGGCTCCCAGTGGCGAGAAGGCGGTGACCGCGATCCCCGCCTCATGGCAGAACCGCAGCAGCCTCTCCTGCACGAGAAACGGGTGCATCTCCACCTGCAGCGCCGCCGGCTGGATTCGCGCCCGGGCGAGCAGGTCGCGGATCACGGCAACCGGGCAGTTGCAGAGCCCGATCTGCCGCACGAGCCCGGCCTCCACCAACCGCTCGAGCGCCCCCCAGGTGTCGGCCAGCGGCACTGGAATCGGGTGCATTCGCGGCACGGCGGCCGCCGGATCACGAACCCAGCCGGGCGGATACCGCTCTTCGAAGGGCACATGTTCCAACGCGATTGGAAAGTGCACGAGGTAGAGATCGAGTTCGTCGAGCCCGAGGTCGGCAAGCGACCGCTCGCAGGCCGCCCGCACTCGCGACGGCTCGTGGTCGGTGTTCCAGAGTTTCGACGTCACCCACAGGTCGTCGCGGCGACAGTGCCCAACCGCGACCGCCCGGCGGATGCCCTCCCCCGCCTCAGCCTCGTTGCCGTAGTCGCAGGCGGAGTCGAGATGGCGATAGCCGAGCCGGATCGCCTCGGCCACGATGCCGGCCGTGCGGTCGCGCTCGATCTTCCAGAGGCCGAGACCGATCGACGGCGGACGAGGGGGCATCATTCCCGAGCCGCTCACCGCCGGCTCCCGCGGGACGTGGCGGCCTTCTTCTTCGGCTTCTTCTTCAACGCCGTCTTCGGCGTCTTCTTCGATACCTTCGCCGCGCTCACCTTCTTCGCCGGCTTAGCGACAGGCTTCTTCACCGACTTCTTTCCCGCCCGCACGGGCTTCTTCGCTGCCGCCCTGCCGCTCGCTGCCGCGGCCTTCCTCGCCGTCTTCTTCTTCACCTTCTTCGGACCACGGGTGCCGGCCTTCAGTCGGGCGTGGATGGCGTCGGCCACTTCGTCGAGAAACTCGTGCGCCTCGGCGGCCAGGTCTTCCGCGGCGAGCGGCTCAACCTCGTCGATGATGAACAGGGAAAGTTCGCCCCGCCGCTGGGCTGCGGTCAACTCGTTGTATTCCTCGAGCGTGAGGTCGATGTGGTCGTCGTCCTCGCTGGTCAGAAACTCGAAGCCCACCCGAGCCCGCGGATCCCAGCCGTCGATGTGAAACTCCACGCCGTACTCGCGAAACACTACGTTTCGCTCGATCGTGTAGCCCCGCTTCGAGAACAGCCGCGCCAGGAGGTCGCAGCCCTGCATTTCGGTGAGCGTGTCGGCCATGAAAACGAAGGCTCCTCGGTGGGTCATAAACGGGTGCAGACGCCCCACACCGCCCGGGCAGGATAGCCGATGGCGTGGATTCCAGTCACGGGCCACGAGGATGGTCCGCCGACCGTCGCCCGCGGGTTGGTAGAGTTGGTCTCTCCCTGGCCCCAACAACCCGCTCCGACCGCCTGCCGCGAGGCCCCATTCATGCTCCGCACTCTCGCCCACGACGTCGCCGAATGGACGACCCGGGTGGTCACCCATCCCCGCGAGGAGCTCACGCATTGGCAGGCGACCGCGCGGTTCTGGTACGACCTCGCCCGGGTCGGCGCCCGGCAGCTCCGCGAAGACCGGGCCCTGCAGATGGCCGCGGCCCTCGCCTTCCACACGCTCTTCGCCCTGATGCCGCTGGCGATCGTGAGCACGGCGCTGTTCAAGGGCATGCAGGGAATCGACAAACTCCAGTCGCTGGTGCACCAGCTCGTCCAGTCGGCTGGTCTCGACGCGGTGCGGATCATGCCCGCCGACGGCCCCGGCACCGCGGAGGGCATCTCGCTGGGCACCTGGCTGGAAGACATGATCCGCAAGTTCGGCACGATCGATCTCGAGACGCTCGGCCTCCTCGGCTTTGCCGTGATGATGTACGCGGCGGTCGCGATGATGGTGACGGTCGAGGACTGCTTCAACACCATCTACCGGGCGCCGGAAGGCCGTTCGTGGCTCCGCCGGGTGCCAGTCTACTGGACGGTGCTGACGATCGGCCCGATCGGCATCGCCCTACTGTTCGTCGTCGACAGCCACGTGGGCCGCTGGATCGCCTCGTTCGAGACGAGTGCCGGGCTGATCCGGGTGCTCGGCGTGATCTGGAGCGTCGGCCTGATCACCCTGATGCTCATCGGCACCTTCGTGCTGCTCCCAAACACGCACGTCTCGTGGCGGTCGGCGGTCGGCGGTGCCTTCGCCTCGGCCGTCCTACTGCACGTCGGCAAGGTCGGCCTCGCAGCCTACGTCAACAATGCGTTCTCGTTCAGCCAGCTCTACGGCCCACTCGGATTCGTGCCGGTGCTGATGCTCTGGACCTACGCGATGTGGGTCTGCATCCTGTTCGGCGTCGAGGTGGCCGCGATCGTGCAGCGGCTCGGGGGGCGCCGCGATGAACTCGAGGAGATGGAGCGAATACGGCTCCGCTCCGGGATGGTCGATTCGACGTCGGTGCTGCTCCTGATGGAGGTCATCGCCGAGGGTTTCGAGTCGGGGCGAGCGGTGTCGCTGCCGCACGTGATCGAAGAGACCGGGCTGCCGGAACCGGTCGCGGTTGAGATGCTCGACAAGCTCACGCAGCAGGGCTTCCTGCATCGCGTGGCCAATCTGGAGCAGGCCTACTCGCTCGCCCGGCCGCCACAAGACATCTCCGCAGACAGCCT
>CAJBSQ010000372.1 GCA_903958265.1 uncultured Planctomycetaceae bacterium | reverse complement strand
CTCGCCCGGGCCGTGAACCTCGTGATCGGTGCCCGCGGCGGGCTCTCCGTGGCCGGACCAGACGGCGACGCCGTGCTCCCGCTGCCGATCGCCGGCCTGATGTCGGACCGGCCGGGCGGGGAGGTGGCCGCCGCGTATTCCGACCTCGACCGCCGTGCCAAGGCCCTCGGCGCGACGCTCGCGGCCCCCTTCATGACGCTCTCGTTCATGGCGTTGCTCGTGATTCCGTCGCTCAAGATCGGCCCGGCTGGCCTGTTCGACGTGGAGCGGTTTGAGCCCGTCAGCCTGGCGGACTGACGTCACGACCCGAACGACCCGCAGGGTCGCGGAGCACGCCCATCGAACCGTCCGCCTCCCGGCCGCGCTCGGGAAGCGCGGCTAAACTTTTGGCATGGCCCTCACCGGGGATTCGTTCCCGGCCTCCTCCCATCGAGCCTCGTCATGCGTTTCTCCACCTCGATCGGCCCGTGGGGCCCCCGCCCACTGCTCGCCTTCGCCCCCGTGCTCGCGGCCTTCGGCTTTGCCGGCTGGATCTGGTTCGCAGACCGCGGGCCGCTGGCCCCACCGCCCGTGACGATCACGGCCCTGAAGCCGGTCGCGGGCTCGGCGGACGTCTCCACGGCACTGCCGATCGAAGTGCTCTACGGCATTCCGACCGCGGAAACGCTCCATCTCTGGCAGCCCGGCCGGTAAATCTGGAAGGGCGGCCGCAACGTCGGACCGTCCAAACCGTTCAACTGGCATTGTGATTTCACTGCCACACGACGGACCGGGCCGGGCTTGGCGGGTCGCCGTGGTTGGCGGCGGCCCCGGTGGCCTGCTCACGGCCTACTTTCTTGGGCAGTGCGCGGCCGCGACGATTCGCACGACCATCTTCGAGGCGAGTCATCGTCTCGGCGGCAAGGTCCTCACCCCCTCGTTCGCGGCGGCACCGGTCCACTCCGCGGCCGGTGCCGCCGAACTCTACGACTACACGCCCGTGGGCGAGGATCCGCTCCGAAACCTGGTGGCCCAGCTCGGCTTGGCCACCGTGCCGCTCGGCGGCGCCTCGGTGATCGTCGACGGCGCGTCGATCTCCAACGTCGATGACGTTGCCCACCACCTCGGCCCCCGGGCCCGCCGCGAGCTCGAGCGGTTCGACGCGCGGGCGCAGGGATGGATGACGCCGCGGGAGTTCTATGCCTCAGACGACACGCCCGCGGGCCCGTCGCGACCGTTCGACACCATGCTCGACGGGATCCGCGACACCGCCGCCCGCCGCTACCTCGAGACGATGATCCGTAGCGATCTCGCCACGGAACCAGACCGCACGAGCACGTCGTACGGGCTGCAGAACTACCTGATGAACGATCCCGCCTACATGCGGCTCTACTGCATTGCCGGTGGGAACGAGCAGCTGATCGACGCGTTGGCCTGCCGCATAGACGCGGAGATCCGACTCCAGTCGCCGGTGACCGAGGTTCGTCTGGTGGATCAGGGCTACATGCTCACCACCGGGGGGGCACAGCGGGGTGCAACAGCCGGGCCGTTCGATGCGGTGGTGCTCGCGCTGCCGCTCCAGCATCTCACCGCCGTGCGATTCACGGGCGACGAGCTCGCAGCGGCGCTTCGTCGCCACTGCCTGCGGTTTGATCATCCGGCGCACTACCTGCGGGTGACAGCGCTCTTCGACGAGCCCTTCTGGCGCCGCCGAATGGACGGCGGCTACCTGATGCTCGACGCCTTCGGCGGCTGCTGCCTCTACGACGAGTCGGCCCGCGAGCCCGAGCCGCGGCACGGCGTGCTGGGATGGTTGGTGGGCGGCGCCGCGGCAGAAGACTGGGCCGCCCGTGACGACGACGCGCTCATCGCTGCCACGCTCGACTCGTTGCCGGCATGGTTTGGCGATCCCCGCCGCCATCTCATGGAGGCCCGGGTGCACCGCTGGACGGGGGCCGTCAGCGGGCTGCCGGGCGGCTGGAAACCACCGCCGATCGACCGGCGGCATCAGCCCGACCCTGTCGGCCATCCCCACCTGTTCGTCGTCGGCGACTATCTTTACGACAGCACACTCAACGGTGTGCTCGATTCCGCCGACTACGTCGCGGGGTGGCTGGCGGCGAACCTCAGCTGACCACCGGACGAAAGCACTTCGATGATCACCAGCCACCAGCCGTTCACCGAGGCTTCACCGATCGCCGTCAACGGGCTGCCCCCCGACACGCTGATCGAGCGGATGCCGCTCGCCGACGGCGGGGTCTGCGAACTCGCGCTGGTGCCCATTCCGATCGTCGAGGCATCGGAGCACGAGGCGATGATCGCGGAACTCGAGGCCCGGGCCAGCTCGTGGGCCGCGGCAGCGACGCCCGGAGGCGATCGACCGCTGGTCATCCCGCTGTACGGCACGCACGCCGTCTGGAGCCCCCGCCGCGCTGCGGCCCTCGCTGCCGTCGACCGTCTCCCCGCCATGCGGACGGCGCTCGTGGACTTCACCGAACGCGAGGCCGAACTCCGCGACGTCGAGCGACGGATCGCCGCTGGGCTGGAGCACGTTGACGGCGATGCCCCGCTCGCCTTCGGATTCGACGAGCAGTCGCTGCCGCGACGGCGAGAACTTGCCAGCCGGTTCGCGGAGGCCGTCTCGCTCCGTCGCCGGCTGGTCGTCCTGGCGCCGGTGCTCGAGCGGCCGGCCCCGCAGCCCCCAACGCTCGCCGGCCAACTCGGCGAGCGGCTCCGCGACCGCGGCCGAGTGCTCGAACGGCTCGAGCATGCCGGCGAGCAGGCCGATCTGCTGGAGCGCGTCTATTCCGGGTGCGGCGATCGCGCCGCCGAGTATCTCACCTCGAGGCGGCACGCGACGCTCGAATGGGTGATCATCCTCCTGCTGGCGGTCGAGGTCGTGCTGATCACGGTCGATCTGCTGGCGACCCACACGCCATGACGGCCCCGCGGGCTGCGACGCGGCTGGTGTCGATCGATGTCCTCCGGACGACCGCCATCGTGCTGATGACGGTCGTTCACTTCGTCGAAAATCTTGCCGGCTCCTACGACATCGAGAGCGGCCCCTTCATCGGCGCCAACCGCTACTGGTGGATGCCGACCGGCTTCGCGGCGCCGCTGTTCACGTTTCTCTCGGGCGTCAGCTACCGGCTCTGGGCCGATGCCCAGGCCGCCCGCGGCCGCGACAGCGATGAGATCTCGAAGATCACCGTCCGCCGCGGCCTGTTCCTGATCCTGTTTGGATTCGCGTTCAACGTGCTGGTCTGGATGCCGGAGGATGTCTTCAACTGGGACATCCTCACGCTGATTGGCACGGCGATGCTGGCCCTCGACGTCGCCCGGCGAACGGCTCCGGCCGTCCCGGCGGTGGCCTGTGGCCTGCTCGTGGGGCTCGCACCGACGCTGCGGGCGGTCGCCGACTACCGGGCGTCGTGGGCCGAGGGCTTCTACGACTATGAGTTCACGCTCGGGGAGGTGGTGCTCGGCTACTTCGCGACGGGCTACTTCCCGGTCTTCCCCTGGCTCGCGCTGCCGCTGGCCGGGTTCCTCGCCGCGCCGCTGATCTACGGCCGTCACGACCACCGCGGCCCGGCGGCGGCCATCGCCGCCGGCGGCCTGCTGCTGGCGGGGGCGGCCGTGACGATCGCCGCCCGGCCCCTCGTGCCGGTGCGGCTGGTCACGCACGACCGGCTCTGGGCCATGTTTCCGCCCACCACCGCGTACGTGCTGGGCACGATCGGAGGCGCGATCCTGCTGGCCACGCTCCTCCACCGCGTGCTCGACCCACACGCCGATGGCCGCGGTCCGTTTCAGCGGATCGCGGGTGCGATGAGCCGCCACTCGCTCTCGCTTTACGTCCTCCATCACGTCGCCCACGTCTGGCCACTCTGGCTCGTGGGCTTCGTGACGACGGGTGAGCCGACGGCACTCTGGCAGGTGGCCACGCCCGCCTCGACCGCGATCGCCTGGGCGGCGGCGTTTCTGTTTCTCGCCGCCTGGCTTTCGGAGCGGATGGACCGTCCGGGCGCCCCTTCGGCAGAATCAGCGCTCCGCTGGCTGTGCGATCCGTAGTTCGCCGCCGGGCCACCGACAGGAAAACACCCCCGTGGAACGCGGCCCACCGACCGATCAACCAGCCGCTCGCGGCCGCCTGGCCTGGATCCTGCTCGACTGGGCCGCCAGCGGATTCTCGACCGTACTGATCACGCTCGTGGTCGCCTACGTGGAGCGGGTGGTGTTTCCGGGCGGCGGCTGGGGCGTGCCTGCCGGCGTGGTCTGGGCCTGGACGCTCGCAGTGGCGATGCTGGCCAGTGCGGCACTGACACCGTGGGCGGCAGCCTGGGCCGATCGGCGTCATGCGCACCAGCAGGCCCTGTTCTCCGCCACGCTGATCGGGGTGGGCGGACTGCTGCTCCTGGCCGCGGTGCCTCCGGGGGCACGACTGGCCGTGGTAGCGGCGATCGTGGCGAGTGCGGTGGGGTTCGATCTCGCGCAGGTGTTCACCGGGAGCCTGCTCCCGCGGATCGCCGGCGACCGCGACGCCGACCGGCTCTCCGCCTGGGGCTTCGCCGCGGGCTACGCCGGTGGCGCCATCGCGCTGGTCGCCGCCACCGCGATCGTGACGGCCCATGACCGCCTGGGGCTCACGGCCGCCGGCGGCCTGCGAGCGGCCTTCGCGATGACGGCCGGCTGGTGGCTCGTGTTCTCGCTGCCCGCGGCGTTCGCCCGATTCGGCGACGGCGGGGGGGAACGGCACGCCGCGACCTCGGGTCGCGAACTTCTCGATTTCGCGGCGAGCCTCGCCCGCCCCGCGGCCGTCGACACCGCGGCACCACTCGGACCGGTGCTCGTGGGCGCCATGCTCGCCCTGGGCGCCGTGCAGACGGCGATCTCGCAGTTCTCGAGCCTGGCGCTCGAGCAGTTTGACCTCGACGGGCCGGCGCTCGTCAGGCTCGTGCTGCTCGTGCAGGCGGTCGCGCTCCCCGGAGCGCTCGGCATCGGGTGGCTCTCGACCCGCTGTGGCAGGCGGCTCGCGGTGGCCGTCTGTCTCGGCGGGTGGATCGCGGTGTT
>CAJBSQ010000371.1 GCA_903958265.1 uncultured Planctomycetaceae bacterium | reverse complement strand
CGATCAGCACGGCGGCCATGACCACGCCGATGCGGAGCAAAGCCCGGGTGCGAGTCTGCTCCTGGGCCGCCCTGACCAGTGCCTGGACCTGTCCCCGAACGTGTGCCTGGACGTGAATCTGGGGTGTGGACGTCGTGCTGGACATGTCACGGTCTCCGAAGCTTTGGGTGGATTGCCCGGCGCGGTCGGCAACTGCCGATTCACACGAAGACAACGAGGCTTGAGTCGACGCTACTGAGTGCGATGGAGGACCACGCCTTGCGGCGTTTCCTCCACGCGTCGGCCTACGCTGCACCACCCGCCTCAGCCGTTGCGAAGCGGACGTTGACTCGTCTGTCCGAGACTAAAACCGGACCCGGCCACATCCTGTGGCGTTTCACGCGGCCTGGGCTGCCAGCAGCTGCTCCGCGAGATGGATCAGGCTCGGCAAACCATCCGCTCGCAGGCGGGAAAAGAAAAACGGTCGTGAAATCAGCCGTTGGTTGGCTGCACTGTCGCGAATGGACAGCTGAGGCCCGCCGGAGATGGTCGCCGGGGCCAACCACCGCCCCGCGTTCGAAAACCCCGCCTCACGCCAGCTCGAACACCGCCTCGATCTCGACGGCCACGCCCAGCGGCAGCGATCCGGCGCCGAACGCGCTCCGCACGCCCACGCCTCTGTCCGGCCCCCAGACCTCGGCGAACAACTCGCTGCACCCGTTGATCACGTGCGGGTGCTGCACGAAATCGGCCGGACAGTTCACGAGGCCCAGCAGTTTCACCACTCGGCCGACCCGGTCGAGGCTGCCCAGGTTGTCGACGAGCGTGGCGAGGATCGCGAGGCCCACCTGCCGGGCCGCGGCCTTGCCGGCATCGGCGTCGAGGTCCACGCCCACGGTGCCCTTCACGAGCCCACCGTCGGCCGTCCGCGGCAGGTGGCCCGACACATACACCATCCGCTCGACGACGAGGCACGGCTTGTAGGCGCCGGCCGGCGCGCCAAGGGGAGGCAGCACGAGACCGAGTTCGGCAATCCGGGCATGGGGCGAGACGGCCGTCATGGTGGCGTCCTGGGTGGGCGGGGTCCTGGGTGGGTGGATTCAGGTGGCGTGGAGGGCGGTGTCGATGCGGTCGAGGATCGTGGCGACGATCTCGCGGTCACTGGTCGGCCGCCGCGGGCTCTTGGGATGCGGCTCGTCGGTGGCGATCAGACCCTGGAGGTGGAGGGCCTGGGCCATCGTGTGCTTGTAGGCCGGCACGGGCGGCCGGAAGGCGAAGTCGCCGAGGGCCTGAAGGGCATCGTCGAGCTCATCAAACCGCGAGTCGCCCGCGGCCCACCACTGGTCACGCTTCGCGAAGGCGGCCGGCGCGGCCGTCGACAGGCCCAGCAGCCAGTCGCTGCCGTAGCGAACCATGTCGATCGCGAGGTCGTTGCCGGTGAACACGTGGAAGTCGGGCCGCATGCGGTCGCGGAGCGCGAGCCGCTCCCACTCGAGCCGCCGCGAGAGCGAAGAATGTTTGGCACCCATGCAGTTCGGGATCGCGAGGAGCTCGGCGTAGCCCTCGAGCGACAGCATCCGACCGCAGGGCACGAAGGCGGTGGAGAGTTCGAAGCCGATGAACGACGGCGTCCGCCGGGCGAGGGCCCGGTAGCCGGCGAGCATCGCCGCGTCTCCACCGGCGGTGAGGCCATGCGACGGAAAGATCACGGGTGTGGCCTCCGCCGCGAGAATCATCTCGATCTGCCGGCCGTAGGCCGCCTCGTCGAAGGCCGCTCCGGCCGCATCCACCACGCATGCCCCGGCGACCAGACTGCCAGCAGGGCCGACCGTGTCGCGGGCGATTCG
>CAJBSQ010000370.1 GCA_903958265.1 uncultured Planctomycetaceae bacterium | reverse complement strand
CCCGAAGCGGCCGCCTCGGCCGTCTGCGGACTCCCGTCACCGGCCGCCTTGGAGAACCCGGCCGCGGAGAGGTCGGCGACCGCCTCCGTTGACTCACCGAGTCCGCGGAGGGCCGGTTTCGGCGTGCCAGACACCGCCGCACCAGCAGCACTCTGCGCGGCCCGCGCGACGGCCGCCACGAACTCGGCTGGCACTTCCGGGCACTCGAACATGGAGAGGGGCACGTCGGTTTCATCGACGACACAGGCCGACGGCACGTGGGACACGTTGAGCCGCTTGGTCACGCCCGGAGCGGCATCGACATCGACGTGAACGGGCTCGAAGCAGGCCGCGATCAAGGCCTCAACTTCGGGACTCGCCAACGCCTGCTGTTGAAAGCGGGTCGATTCTGGACTCCAGCTCGCGGTGAAGATCGCAAGCACGGGCTTGTGGCTCACGGTCGATGCCGCCCGCGCGGCCGACAGCGATGCGTGCCACGGAATCTCGGCGAGCGCTGCCGCGCCACCGATGAAGACCGCAGCCCATCCCATGGCAGCTGCCGCCGCGTGGCGGAGCCCCCGTGCCAACCATCGATTCGTCTGCCGAAACATGGGTTCGGTCTCGCTCTCGAGGATTCTGGTCCTGGTCGCCCCTCCGGCCGCCACACAGGGCGGGTGCCGGTCGGGAAGACCCTGCGTCTTGTATCGGTCGGATCGAATGCAGGAATCGCATCGAAATGCCGGCCGCTCCCAGGGCCGCGCGGAACGCGGCCTTCGAGGTTCCCGAGGCCACCCAGATTGCCGTGCGGCCGCCGGGCAGGGATCCGCTGAAACGGCCTGTTATTCAAGGATTTTCCTGCTCTCAACCCCGCCCCTGCGGGCTCCGGCCTCCTTGACAACACCCTGGGCCTCGCAGATACTTTTCGAGTCGTCGTTGAGGACGATTCCGGAACGAGCCTGAGGCCTTCCGGAGACTTTGTCGCAGGAACTTCGTCTCAGAAGCTTTTGGGGCGGATTGCGGCTAGGGTTTCGAGGGCCTTGTGGTCCTACCCGGGTTGGCAGTTGATAATCCCGGGTCCGTAGCCGCGATTGCGTTACCGGAATGTCGTGGATTCCACGGCATCGTTTTCAGGGTCTCCACGGTGGGACCTTTTGCAGGATGTGGGTCATGCAGGCCCGCTCCCGTGCGAAAGCGTTGCGTTTGAGCCTAAGTCCGTAGCGTCCCTGCCGGTCGGTGGGCAGTCGCCCCGCGGGTGGTGGACGTTTCCTGGGGACGGTCGCTCAGGTCAGTTAACGGGTTGGTTTTCCACGTCAGATTCCGTTCAGGGGTTTTTAGCATCCATGTCGAAGCGCAGGCGATCCAGGCGTCCCGGTGGTTTTGGCGGTCAGGGGCAGGGGGGCCAAGGCGGCTTTGCCCCAGGGCAAGGGCAGGGGCCCGGGCCTGGCCAAGGCCAGGGCTATCAAGGCGGCGGTGGCTACGGTCGGCGGCGGGGCCGGTTTCGCCGGCCAGGTGGCAGCGGTGGTGGTCCGCCCCCGTCGGGTGCCGGTGCGGTGGGCATGGATAGCGAGGGCATGAGGCCGCCAGATCCTGAGCCGGAGGTCACCGAAAACGGGGAGCCGATCCCGCTCGAGCCCGGCCAGGGCGTTCTGGAGATGCACCCCAACGGGTACGGCTTCCTCCGCAGCGCCGAGACCAACTACTCCCGCGAGCGGACCGATCCCTTCGTGCCGGCCACGATGATCGAGCGATACCGCCTCCGCGAGGGTGTGTACATCAAGGCCCTCGTGCAACCCGGCCGTCGGCAGCAGGGGCCGCGAGTCCGTGAGATCGAGGACGTCGAGGGCATGAAGCCCGACGACTACTGCAACGTCAAGTCGTTCGACCAACTCACTCCCATCAATCCGGAGACGTGGCTGCGGCTCGAGACCGGGCAGCAGCCGATCACCACGCGGGTGATGGATATCCTGACGCCCCTCGGCAAGGGGCAGCGGGCGCTGATCGTGGCGCCCCCACGGACCGGCAAGACCGTGCTCCTGCAGCAGATATCGCAGGCTGTGTCGACCAACCATCCCGAACTGAGCCTCGTGATGCTGCTGATCGACGAGCGGCCCGAAGAGGTGACCGACATGAAGCGGTCGGTGAAGGGAGACGTGCTCGCCAGCAGCCTCGACTGCGACGTCGAGAGCCATGTGCGGCTGTCGCAACTCGCCATCGAACGGTGCAAGCGGATGGCCGAGGCCGGCAAGGACGTGTTTCTCCTGATGGACTCGATCACCCGCATGGCCCGGGCCTTCAATAAGTGGGTGGGCAACACCGGCCGTACCATGTCGGGCGGCGTCGACATCAAGGCGCTCGACATCCCGAAGAAGCTGTTCGCCACGGCCCGGATGTTTGAAGAGGGGGGCTCGCTGACGATCGTGGCGACCGCGCTCATCGACACGGGCAGCCGCATGGACGAACTGATTTT
>CAJBSQ010000369.1 GCA_903958265.1 uncultured Planctomycetaceae bacterium | reverse complement strand
CGTCGTCGGCAGGTGCTCGGAGAGCTTCAGGCTGGATCACGCCCCGAGGAAATCGACCAGGCACGGGCTCTCGTGGCGGGCTTCGAAGCCCGGCTGGCCTATGCCAAAAGCCGGCTGACCAGGCTTGGCCGGCTCGCGGAGCGTGGCACCAGCACCGTGGATGAGCTCCAGGATGCCCAGACCGAGCTCCAGGCGATTGACGCCCAGCTCCGCGGCAGCCGCGCGGCCCTGGCGCTGGTTGAGGCCGGTCCGCGAAAGGAGCAGGTGGCCCAAGCGGCCGCAGCCGCGGCCGTGTAAGAAGCCGAGGTCGATCGCATCGATGACCAGCTCGCGAAGCACACGATCCGGGCACCATTCAGTGGTTGGGTGGTGGAGCGGTTCACCGAAAAGGGGCAGTGGCTGGCCCGCGGCGGGCTCGTGGCCCGGATCGCCGAACTCGACACGGTGGAGATCGAGGCCGAGGTGCCGGAATCCTCGATTGCGTCGCTTCGCGAGGGCGCCGACGTGCGGCTGGAGTTCGACGCCGCCGCCGACCAGGCGTGGATCGGCACCGTATCCCGCGTCGTGCCGCAGGCCGACCTGCTCAGCCGGAGCTTTCCCGTGCGGATCCGGCTGGAGAACCGCGTCGTAGACGGTGTGCCGGCGATCAAGGGGGGCATGCTCGCCAGGGCCTGGCTGCCCGTTGGCTCCGCCGGCATGGTCACGGTCGTACCGAAGGACGCCCTCGTGCTCGGTGGGCCGCGGCCGCTCGTGTTCTGCATCGACGCCACCGATGCGACGCACGGTACCGTCCGGCCTGTCGAGGTGTCGCTGGGGGCCGCGGTCGAGGGTCATGTTGCCATCCGTGCCGGCCTCGAACCGGGCGCGATCGTCGTGACCCGCGGCAATGAGCGGCTGCGACCCGGCATGCAGGTGACCTTCGCGCCCCCGGCGGAGTGAGTCGCCGCCACACGTCGGGCACCGCACCATGAATCTCATCGCCGCCTGTGTCGCGAGCCCCGTCAAAGTCGCCGTGGGCGTGATCCTGGTGACTCTCTTCGGCGTGCTCGCGCTGATCTCGATGCCCGTGCAGCTCACGCCTGAGGTGCAGATCCCGACCATCACCGTCGAATGCCGCTGGCGGGGCGCGAGCCCCCAGGAGATCGAGCGGGAACTGATCCAGCCGCTCGAGGAGCAACTCCGCAGCGCCGAAGGGCTCGTGAAGCTCTCGAGCGATTCAGGCAGTTCGGCTGGCTCCGTCGAGCTCGAGTTCGCCGTCGGCACCGACATGTCGCAGGCGTTGATCAAGGTCAATACGCGAGTCCAGCAGGTTCGCGACTGGCCGATCGACGCCGACCGGCCAGTGATCAAGACAGCCAGCGCCAACGACCGGCCGGTCGCCTGGTTGATGCTCGGCCAAGCCGCCCCCGAACCCGCCACGATCAAGACACTGAAGGCCTCCCACCCGGAACTCGCCGCGGAGCTCGACCGCGTGCTCTCCGCCCGCACTCCCGACCTCGCCCTCTTTCGTCTGAGGCGGATCGCCGCGGCCCACCCGGAGATTGCTGACCTCGCGCCCCCCGACATCGACGTCGAGGCCGTCCGCCGCATGGCCGAGGACGATATCGAAAGCCGCCTGGAGCGAGTCGACGGCGTGTCGAGCGCCGACCTGGTGGGCGGCCGGGAGGACGAGTTGCAGGTGATCGTCGACCCGCAGCTGCTCGCCGCCCGGACTCTCACGATCGAAGACCTGCGGCTGGCCCTCGTGAACCAGAATCAAGACACCTCCGGGGGCGACCTGTGGGAGGGCAAACGCCGTTACGTGATCCGCACACTCGGCCAGTTCCGTTCGCCCGAGCAGGTCGAGGGGGTCATCATCACCCGCCGTGACGGCAAGCCCGTCTACGTTCGCGACGTGGCCAAAGCCCGGCTCGGCACCAAGAAGCCTGAAGGGGTCGTCCGGCGATTTGGATCCAACAACATCGCCATCCGCGTGACCCGCGAGTCGGGCGCCAACGTGCTCGATGTGATGCGGCGGCTGCGAGCCGTGGCTGAGCGGATCGACGCCGACCTCAAACCGCGGGGGCTGAGCCTGTCGCTGGCATACGACGAGACCACCTACATCGATTCCGCCATCGGCCTCGTCAACGACAGCATCCTGGTCGGAGGCCTGCTCACCCTCGGCACGCTCCTGCTCTTCCTGCGAAACATCCGCTCCACCTTGATCGTGGCGATGTCGATCCCGGTGAGCGTGATGGGCACGTTCCTGGCCCTCGCCGCCTTCAACCGCACGCTCAACGTGATCAGCCTCGCCGGCATCGCCTTCGCGGTCGGCATGCTGATCGACAACGCGGTGGTCGTTCTCGAGAACATTTTCGTGCACTGGAGTGCCGGTGAGGAGCCGAAGGAGGCCGCCGTCAAAGGCACTCAGGAGGTCTGGGGGGCGATCCTCGCCAGCACGCTCACGAACGTCGCCGTGTTCCTGCCGATCCTGTTCGTCGAGGGCGAGGCCGGGCAGCTGTTCGGCGACATCGCACTGGCGATTGCGGCGGCGGTCGGCCTGTCGATCGCCGTGTCGGGGCTCGTCGTGCCGGCCGCGGCCGCCGTGCTCCTCCAGAGCCGCCACGCCCGTGGGGCCGCGGCGGCGGTGACCGGGGCCGGGGGCACCGCAGCCTCGCGAGGCGACATCGCCACGCGATTTGGCAGGGCGTTCATGGGCGTCGTCACGGGCATGAATCGGTTCCTGCTGGCGAGTAGCTGGCGGGCGGCGGCCGCGTCGGCCGCCATCATCGCCGCATCGGCGCTCGCCACGTGGCTGCTGATGCCGAAGGCGGAGTATCTCCCCGAGGGAAACCGCAATCTCGTGTTCGGCATCCTGCTGCCGCCGCCGGGCTACAACATTCTCGAGCTGCTGCGGATGGGCGACATGGTCGAGCAGCAGCTGATCCCCTACTGGGATGTCGACCCTGGCACGCCCGAGGCCGAGGCCCTCGACGCGCCCATGCTCGGTGACTGCTTCTTCGTGGCCCGGGGCCGGAGCGTGTTCATCGGACTACGGTCGCTCGATCCGCTCGAGGCCGCCAAGCTGGTGCCGCTGATCCGCCGCGTGGCAGCCGACCTCCCGGGCACGTTCGCCGTCGCCAAGCAGTCGAGCCTGTTCGAGAACGGCATCGGCTCGGGCCGAACCATCGACATCGAGATCACCGGCCCCGACCTGGCGAAGCTCGTGCAGCTCGGTGTGCAGGTGATGGGCAAGCTGCCCGAGGCCACGCCCGGTAGCCAGAACCTCCCCAAGCCGTCTCTCGATCTCTCGAGCCCGGAGGTGCAGCTCGTGCCGCGATTCGAGCAGGCCGCCGACATGCGGCTCGACGCCCGGCAGCTCGGCTACATCGTCGACTGCTTCGTCGACGGCGGCTACGCCACCGACTACTTCCTCGACAACGACCGAATCGATCTCGTGATCAAGGGAGAAGACCGCTTCGTGCAACGCACGCAGGACATCCGCTCCCTGCCGGTGGTCACGCCCGGCGGCCAGCTCGTGCCGCTCGAGAGCGTCGCCGAGATCCGCGAATTTTCCAGCGGCCCAGAGCAGATCCTGCACCGCGAGCGGGAACGGGCGATCACCGTGCAGGTCTCCCCTCCCCCGAAAATGCCCCTCGAGGAGGCCCAGGAACGGATCGAGCGGCTCATCGTCAAGCCGCTCGAGGCGGCGGGGGCGCTCGACGGCGGCTACCGGATCTCGCTCGGCGGCACCGCCGACAAACTCGTCGCCACCTGGAAGTCGCTGTGGTTCAACCTCGTGCTCGCGGGCGTGATCACCTACCTGCTGATGGCGGCACTCTTTGAGTCGTGGATCTATCCGGGGGTGGTGATCGCCTCGGTGCCGCTGGGCAGCGTGGGGGGCCTGCTCGGACTCTGGCTCCTCAACTGGTTCGGCGCGCGGTTTGGCATCTTCCAGCCGCTCGACGTGCTCACGATGCTCGGCTTCGTGATCCTGATCGGCACGGTGGTCAACAACCCGATCCTGATCGTGGAACGGGCCTTGCAACTCGTACGGGACGGCGGTGCGGAGCCGACCGCGGCGATCCTCGAGGCGGTCAGCAGCCGGGTGCGGCCGATTTTCATGACCACGCTCACAACGGTGCTCGGGCTCCTGCCCCTCGTGCTCTTCCCGGGGGCCGGCAGCGAACTCTACCGTGGCCTCGGTGCGGTGCTCCTGGGGGGCATGCTGTTCTCGACGCTCGTCACCCTCGTGCTCGTGCCGGCCCTGCTCAGCCTCTGCTTCCGCCTCTTCGGCGCGGGGGCGGCGCAGGATCAGGCAACGCGGCGCGAAGCCGTCACGCCGGCGGCGACTGCTGCGGCTGGTGCGGGCACGTAATCGGCGATGGTGGCCTTGCGCATCATCATCCAGTAGCCCACCGACATGCCCGGCCAGAGGGCCGCATTGCGGCCGCGGGCGTCGACATACCAGCTCGTGCAGGGCAGCTGCCAGGTCGAGCCGGGCTTGTCGCGCCAGACCGTCCGCTCGAATCGCCTCTGCAGGTCGTCGTTGAACGCCCGCTGCACCTCCGCCCGCACCTCGACGGCCGGGAGTCGGCCGCGATCGAGCCAGGTGAGGCACTGCATGACATACCGCACCTGGGCTTCGATCATGAACACGATCGAGTTGTGGCCAAGGCCGGAGTTGGGCCCCATCAGCGTGAAGTAGTTGGGGTAGCCGGCCACCGCCACGCCACGATACCCCTCCGGTCCGTCCCGCCAGTCGTCGGCCAGCCGACGGCCGCCCCGGCCGCGAACGTCCACCGTGGCGGCCGGATTGAAGGTGTCGAATCCGGTGGCGTGGATAATCACGTCGCAGGGGTGCTCTTGGCCGTCGGCGGTGACGATCGACCGCGGCCGGATTTCGTGGATCGCATCGGTCACGAGCGTCACGTTGGGGCGGGTCATCGTCGCGTAGAAGTCGTCGGAGAGCAGCACCCGCTTGCAGCCCAGGGTGTAGAAGGGATTGAGCTTGAGCCGCAGGGTGGGATCCTTGATCTCACGTTCCTTGAAGGCCGCCGACAGTTTCTGGCCGCGGCCCATGAGCTTCGGCTTGTAGGCCAGCCCCAGGGCGACGACCTCGGCCCGCCAATACTGCAAGGCCCGCCACACGCGGAGCACTCCTGGAACTCGCGCGAACACTCCGCGGGCGGCCACCGTGATCTGCCGATCGCGGCGGGGCAGCACCCACGGCGGCGAACGCTGAAACACCGCTAGGGCTCCGACAGTCGGTGCGATCTCGGGGATGATCTGGATCGCGCTGGCTCCACTGCCGATCACGGCGACACGCTTGCCGGCGAGTTCGACGTCGTGCCGCCAGCGGGACGAGTGGAACGCCGGCCCCTCGAACGAGCCGAGCCCCGGCAGGTTCGGCATCTTCGGCACGTGCAGCGCCCCGACCGCCGACACCACGACGCGGGCCGTGAACCGCCGGCCATCGCGGGCCGTGAGCCGCCACCTCGCCGCCGGCTCGTCCCACTCGATCCGCTCGATCGGTGTCTCGTAGCGGATCAGACGATCCACACCACGTCTCGCGGCCACCTGCTTGAGGTAGTCGAGGATCTCTCGCTGCGGCGCATAGGTCCGCGACCAGTTCGGGTTTTGCTCGAACGAATACGAGTAGAGGTGCGACGGCACGTCGCAGCCGCACCCAGGATAGGTGTTATCCCGCCAGGTGCCGCCGAGCGCCGCGGCCTTTTCGAAGATGGCGACATCACGGCGGCCCGCCTCGAGCAGCTTGATGGCCATGCAGATCCCGGCAAACCCGGCGCCGAGGATGGCGACGCCGAGATCGGTTGCGTCGGTCGCGGGCCCTGTCCGCCCGCGGGTGGCCGTCGAGTCGTCCATGAAGGGGGAAAATGACGAATGAAGGCAGGTGGGGCAAGGCCGGTGTGAAGCCGACAACGGTCATGCCCGGCACGGCGAGCCCGCGGAGCCCGCTGGAGGTCGGTCACGCGGCCGCGCGGAGCATCCACACCGCCAGGATCGCCCGGGCCGTCCAGGCGATCGTGCGCAGCCAGTTGCCCCGCACGAGCGCGGCGACGAGCGGTGGGGAGTGCCCTTCCCCGGCCAGGCGGCCGTGCAGCGGCACCTGCACGAGAAACGTCAACAGCCAGATCGACGCCACCAGCGCGAGCCCCAGGAAGGCAGGACCGCGGCCGATGCCCGCCGGCGGCCAGACCGCCACGATCGACGCCGTGACGAGTTCGACGAGCATGAATGGCAGCACGACGGGTGTGGTCCGTCGCTGGTGCTCCACCGCATAGTCCCGCGACCGCTCGTCTCCCACCGCCGCGAACAGCGGATAGTGCACGGCCTGCACGAACCAGATCAGCCCACACATGGCTCCCGACGCCACCGCCTGCGCGGCGAGCACGAGGTCGGCAACCGTCACTCCGGCAGTTGACTGATCAGCCATGGGGGCCGGGGGCCGGCGAGCGGTGCGTCCGCCAGGCATGCAGGAGGATCAGGCCAAAGGGAATCCACCACAGCAGGTCATTGGTGGGCAGCGTCCAGCCAAACTCCAGCGGAACCTCCCCGCGGACCACGCCCATCAGATAGCCGAGCGGTCCGAAGATCTTCCCCAGGAAGCCCACGAGCACGATCGGCCAGTGCCGCACGGGATCCGCGGCGGCGGCAAGGTAGCCGATGCCATACACGCCCACGATCATGCCGACGCACTGCCAGATGAACGGATAGTTCGGATGGGCGAGGCCGGTCAGATCGAACAGCCAGCCCGGCAGGAGCACGGTGAGCGCCCCCCAGGCGAGGTTGTAGATACCCGCAGCGACGAGCCAGCGGGACATCCAAAGCGGCGGGGCAGAGTCTACGGCAGTGGCCATGCGTGGGATCCATCGCGGGGAACGGCGGGGCGGCCGTCTCGAACCGCGAACCGTTACGGGAAGGCTTGTGGAGAAGAATAGACGACCCCGCAGGGACGACGAGCGGGTCGACCCTCACTCGCCGATGTCTTCGGCCCAGAGCTGCGGATTCCTCCGCATGAACTCCCTCATGAGTTCGATGCAGCGTTCATCCTGGACGACCGTGAGCTGCACGCCGCGTTCGGCGAGCAACTTCTCCTCTCCCATGAACGAGCGATTCTCACCGATGACAACCCGCGGAATGCCGTAGAGCAGGATCGCCCCGCTGCACATCGGGCAGGGCGATAGCGTGGTGTAGAGCGTGCACTCCCTGTAAAAGGAGGCCGGTTTGCGGCCCGCTCGCTCGAGGGCGTCCATCTCGCCGTGAAGGATCGTGCTCCCCTGCTGGACGCGACGGTTGTGACCGCGGCCCGCGATCCGGCCCTCATGCACCACGACCGAGCCGATCGGGATGCCCCCCTCGGAGAGCCCCTGCTCCGCCTCTTCGATCGCCGCCTGCATGAATGCGTCCATGGAGGCGAAGAATACCGGTTTGCTGATGCAGGAGTCCATCGTCGGTACTCCCCTCCGGGCCGCGGCAGCGGTCTTGAGCGCTGGGCCCCGCGGCTGTATCGTCCTGCCCCCTTCCCGGAGACCGCCCCCATGACGACCCGCCTTCGTCGGGCTCTGCTCGCGACGCTGATTTTCACCGCCTGGGCGGCCGTTCCCGTGGTGGCTGCCGACCCGCCTCCTGCCGCCACGATGGAGGGCCACCCTGCCCTGCCCCGGGCGCCCCGCCACACGATGACGAAACAGGGCCGCCAGGGCGACCCGGTCAACATCGCCTTCGTCGGCACCGAGGAAGAGCTCCACCGCGCACTCGCGGCGGCCCGCTGGTACGCCGCCGACCCGATCACGCTGAAAACATCGCTGCGGATCGCAGCCGACGTGGTACACAAGAAACCCTATGCCGACGCCCCAGTGAGCGATCTTTATCTCTGGGGCCGGCGTCACGACCTGGCATTCGAGCAGCCG
>CAJBSQ010000368.1 GCA_903958265.1 uncultured Planctomycetaceae bacterium | reverse complement strand
CTGCGCTCCTCGTGCTCGCGCCGCTGGCCGACTCTCGCGGCGAGGCCTACCTCGAGGCCTCGTTTGCCCGCACGCTGGCCGCGCTGGCGGCCACTCGTGGCCTCGACAGCGCGATCTCGCTCGCCCAGAGTTCCGAGGTGAGTTTTAGTTTCGGCCCCGGGGGCAGCCTTGGCATCGGGCAGGTGCTCGACCCGGTCAACGACCTCGTCGAGCAGTATGGCGCGCTGCTGCTCACGAGCACGACGGCGCTGGGCATCCAACGGCTCGGCATGCAGATCGGCAAAACCCTCGGGCTCTGGCTGTTTCTGCCAGCGCTCCTCTCGCTCGGCGTTGCGGCCGCGTGCGGCGGCAGGTCGCGGCAGTCGCTGATGGGGTGGGGCCGCAGGCTCTTCGGCCTGGCGCTGTTCGCCCGGCTCGCGCTGCCGGCCGCAGGCTGGATCGATTCCTGGGTGGCGTCGCGGTTTCTCGAATCGGGCTACCAGGAGGCGGCGGCGGTCGTGACTGCGACCACCGAGCGGATCGAGCAGGTGGAGGCCGACGACACCAGCCGGCCCTGGTATGAGCGGTACAACCCGGTCGATGCGATCGGCGACCGCGCGCAGAAGCTCTACGAGGCGCTCGCCGCGGTCGGGGAATCGATCGTCAATCTGGCGATCTACTTCACGATCTCCACCATCGTGCTGCCGCTGGGCACGCTCTGGCTGCTCTCGCGACTCACGGGCGCCTTCTTCTCACCGCGGCCCGATCCCTGAGAAAAAGGTGTCAGCCACCAAATCTAGGCAAGATGATCCACTAGGTTTCCCAGTGTGCCCAGATTTGGTGGCTGACACCTTTTTCTGAACTAGAGCCGAGTGGGATCCGTAACCATGAATAGTGGAGGATTCTGTGGCTCGACGCATAAAGCAATCCGTCTGGCTGGTCGTGGCGTGCGGAGCGTTCGCGGCCCAGGTCATACCGCTAGCGTGGAGCGGCGAGTGCGGGTGCTGCACGGCCGAGAGTCACGAGTGCTGCGCCCACTGCCCGGCGGAACCCGCCGCTCCCCCGTGCCACTGCCGGCTCGATGTCAGGCACGACCAGCCGCTCCCGGCGCCGAGGAGTGCACCACCTGGCCCCGACCTGCTCGGGCAGGTGGCGGTAGGTGATCGGGCCTCCCTGGGAGCCCAGCCATCGCTCGGCGTCAGCCGGGAGTACGTGGCGGCATCGCTTGCCGTGCCGATCCGGCCAGTCCGGATCCTGTATGGCGTGTGGCGGGACTGAATCGGCCGCCGAATCGATGTCTGCCCGTCGTGGGGCTTGAGCCCGTCGACTGGGTGACATCCGCGGTGGTTTCCCACGGTCACACGTCGTGACGTGGTGGGTTCGATTCAGTGATCCCACGCAAAGGATTTTCTCATGAACAGTCTGATTCTTCTGGCGGCACTGGCCTTCGTGCCCGCCACCTTCAGCGGCCAGCATGCTGGCTGCGACACGTGTGAGTGCTGCGGGTGCTGCGACACGGGCAGCTGCGAGTGCACGAGTTGCACCTGCGACTGCTGTGTCGGCGAGTGCCCGACTGCCGGCGTCAAGGCCGAGCAGGAGGGATGCTGCGGCTCCGGATGCTGCGGCACGTAGCACCTGACGCTCGCTCAGCGTGCGTGTCTTGGGCGGCGGGGGACGAACGTCTCCCGCCGCCCTCTTTTCGTCAGCCACAGTGCGTCCCAGAGCCGGTCGGCTTCTCGAAGCGGGATTGCCACAGCGCCCCGGCGGAGGGAACCCCCGATCCGGAACAGTCCGAACAGGCACTGGCACCGACACCTTCACGTCGGGGAGGTACGCTGGTGCCCCCTCACGGAGCCCCTTGAACTCATGGCGACCGATCCCATCTGCGGCATGACCGTCGACGAGCAGACCGCCACGAGCGCACTTCGTGACGGCGTCACTTCCTACTTCTGCTCCGAGGGCTGCCGCCGGAAGTTCATGGGCGCTGACTTCCTTCCCATGGCGGCGTCCTGCTGCGGGTCGCACCACCCGACCACCAAGGCACCTACCGGCCGCGCCGACGCCATCTCCACCTGCCCGATGCACCCGGAGATCGAGCAGGTCGGCCCCGGCGCCTGCCCGAAGTGCGGCATGGACCTGGAGCCGAAGACCCTGCAGCTCGACGCGGGCGACGGCGATCCCGAGCTCCGCGGCATGACGCGACGATTCTGGATCGCCGCCGCGGTCACGCTGCCGGTGTTTCTGGTGTCGATGCTGCCGATGCT
>CAJBSQ010000367.1 GCA_903958265.1 uncultured Planctomycetaceae bacterium | reverse complement strand
CTCGGAGAGGTAGCCGATCTCGGGCCTATCGAGCAGCGCCGCCACGCCGGCAGAATCGATCGCCGCGCCCGCGTGGTCGAAGGCCGTGGCGGGCACGCACGACGGGGCGCCGAAGCAAAAGGTGAACGGCGATCGACCCGCGTCATCGAGCATGAAGTTTACGCCGGCGACGCCGAGCACGTTGGCGATCTCGTGCGGGTCAGACACGGTCGCCACGGTGCCGTGGGCAACGGCCAGCCGGGCAAACTCGGCCGGCGGCAGGAGCGAGCTCTCGACGTGCACGTGGGCGTCGACGAAGCCCGGCAGCAGCCAGGTGGCGTGCGGCGCCGGATCGTCGGCGATCGACTCGATCCGGCCGTCGCGGATCGAGAGGGTGGCGGGGCGGATCGACCGCCGCAGCGGGTCGACGAGATTCCCCGAGATCCGCCAGAAACCATCGTGCGGGGTGGGGAGTGTGGCGGCCATCGCGGCATCGTACCCAAACGGGTCCGGCCCGTCCCGCCGGCCGCCGCTACTCACGGCGGGGTCGGGCGGCGGAACAGCATCGCACCGTTCGTGGGTACCATGGGAAGGCGTCGCCGCGACACCGCGCCGGCAGCGAAAGGCTTGGAGACCCGCGATGCGATGGTTCTGGATCGATCGGTACGAGGAGTTTGTGCGCGGCAGCCACGCCGTGGCGGTCAAGGCCGTGACGCTCGCCGAGGAGCATCTCCACGACCACTTTCCGGGGCTGCCGGTGATGCCCAACTCGCTGGTGCTCGAGGGGATGGCCCAGGCGGCAGGCCTGCTCGTGATCGACTCGATCGACTACGCCCGGCAGGTCGTGCTGGCGAAGGTGGGAAAGTCGGAGTTCTACTTCGACGCGATCCCGGGCGACGTGCTCCGCTACCGGGTCGAGATCGTCGACTCGAGCGATTCCGTCGCGCTCATCAAGGCGACGAGCACCGTCGGTGACCGGCTGCAGGCCGAGGCAGAGCTGGTGATGGGCCTGCTCGTGGAGGGGGAGATGGTGCCGAAGCTGATGTCGAAGCGGGAGCTGATGGAGTGGCTCGACAACCTTCATGTGTTCGAGGTCGGCACCGATGCGGATGGAACGCCGATTCCGTACGACCGGCTACCCCACGTGACCTGACACCTCGTCCTCAGAAGTTGCCCAGGCCGGTGCGGTAGGGATCGTCGGCCGCGAAGTGGAGCGTGGTCTCGGCCGCGATCCATGCCCGACCGCGGACCGTCGGAATGAGCATCGAGCCTTCCCGCCTCATGCTCGCCTCGTAGACACCGCCGAGCACGCTCTCCTGCCGCCACGTGCGGCCCTCTTCGAGCATGCCATCCTCGAACAGGCAGCCGACCAGCGCGCTGGTGCCGGTGCCGCAGGGGGAGCGGTCGAACGCGCCGTCCGGGCAGAGCACAAACGCCCGTCCATCATGGCCGGCCTCAGCCGGCGGACCGAGCAGCATCACGTGGTCGATTGTCTCGCCGCCGTCGCCCGTGATGCCACGGGCCTCGAGCGCCCGGCGGATCGACCAGGCCCGGGCCGTGAGCGCAGGAATCGCGGCGGGCTCGACCGGCAGGCCGTGGTCGCGGCAGATGGAGAACCACAGGCCCGAGGTGGCGACGTCGCCGCTGACGTCGCTGCCGTCGTCGCAGCTGATTCTCAGCCCCCTGTGAATCCGCCGCGGCGGCACGCCCTCGAACGACGCATCCCCGCCGCCATGCCAGGTGACGCCCACCACCCCCGCCGGCGTCTCCAGGCGGAACGAGCCTGGCTCGATCCTGCCGAGCGAGCCGAGCGTGACGGCGAGGCCGATCGTGGCATGGCCGCACATGTCGAGATAGCCGACGCGGTTGACGTAAAATGCCCCGACCCGGCACATGGGATCGGCCGGCGGCACGAGGATCACGCCCACCATCGCGACGGCTCCGCGGGGATCGCCCACCAGCGCGCTCCGCACGTGGTCGTATCGTTCGCGAAACCGGTCGCGTCGCTCGCGGACCGTGCCGGTCCCGAGGTCGAGACCGGCGCCGAACGACTCGTCGATCACCACCCGCGTCGGCTCGCCGATCGTGTGGGAGTCGATCACCCGGAGCTGCGAGGGGAGTCCGTGGCCGCTCATCGCGCCGGCGACCTGGGCCGCGTGGCGATCGCCGTACGGATGATCCGGAGCACCCGCTCCCGCTCCTCACCCACGAGCGGCCGTCGCGGCGCCCGCACCGTTTCGCTGCCCGCGGGGTTGAGGGATTCATCGGCGTGAAACTCGGTCGTGGCGTCGGCGTAGACACCCCTCCAGTCGATCGGCATCGGCACGGTCCTGTGGGGAATCGAGATTGCGTCGCTGGCGGTGGCGGCGAGAATCGAGAGCATACCCGGTGTGGATGGGGATGAACCACCGGATCACGATCGTCGGCGGTGGCATCGTCGGAGGT